>NZ_JBJLSG010000241.1:0-5068 GCF_050871925.1 Kineococcus gurbantunggutensis | reverse complement strand
CCCCCCCCACCCCCCCCCCCCCCCCCCCCGCCCCCCCCGCGCCCACAACACAAAACCCCCCCCCCCCCCCGCCCCCCCCCCCCCCCCCCCCCCCCCCCGACGAGGAGCGCAGCCCCGCGCACGGGCGCCGGCCGTGGTTCGA
Source organism: Kineococcus gurbantunggutensis (assembly GCF_050871925.1). Taxonomy (NCBI): domain Bacteria; kingdom Bacillati; phylum Actinomycetota; class Actinomycetes; order Kineosporiales; family Kineosporiaceae; genus Kineococcus; species Kineococcus gurbantunggutensis. The sequence continues at coordinate 4,926 of NZ_JBJLSG010000241.1, read as the reverse complement.
CTGCGCCTGCTGCCCGCCGAACATCATGCGCACCCTGTCCAGCCTGGACGCCTACGTGGCCACCACCGACGGCGGCGGCGTGCAGCTGCACCAGTTCGCCACCGGCACCGTGCGCGCGGACCCGGCCGGCGCCGGTGCGGTCGAGCTGGCCGTCAGCACCGACTACCCGTGGGACGGCACCGTGCGCGTCGAGGTCCGCGAGCCCGGCGACGGCGAGTGGGAGCTGGCGCTGCGCGTGCCCGGCTGGGCCGAGGGCGCCACCGCCACCGTCGCCGGCGAGCGGGTCGAGGCCGCCTCCGGGCGGTACCTGCGGGTGCGGCGCGCCTGGTCCGCCGGGGACGTCGCCGAGCTCGTGCTGCCGATGGGCGTGCGCGTGCTCGAGGCCGACCCGCGCGTGGACGCCGTGCGCGGCGCCGTGGCGATCGAGCGCGGCCCGCTCGTGTACTGCGTGGAGCAGCCGGACCTGCCCGCCGACCTGGTGGCCGACGACGTGCGCGTGCGCGTGGCCGAGCTGCGCGGCGCGCGCGCCGAGCACCGCCCCGACCTGCTCGGCGGGGTCTCGGTGCTGCACCTGCCCGTGCACCGCGCGCTCGGCGCGGCCGCCGCGCCGCTGTACCGCCCGGCCGGCGACGAGCCCGCCGAGCAGGCCGAGGCCGGGACCGTGCAGGTCGAGGCCGTCCCGTACTACGCCTGGGCCAACCGCGGCGTCGGCCCCATGCGCGTCTGGCTCCCGCGGGCCTGACGAGAACCCCACCCACGGAGGAGAGCGATGGTGCTTCCCCGCAGGAACGTCCTGGGCCTGGGGGGGCTGGCGGCGCTGAGCGCGCTGCTGCCCTCCTGCGCCTCCACCCTGCCCGAACCCGACGTCACCGCCGCCGGGTTCGGCGAGGACGGCGAGGGCGTCGTCCGGCTGTGGTGCCGGGCGGCGACCGTCGTCGGCGTCCGGCAGACCGTCGACGCCTTCAACGCCTCCCAGGACCGGGTGCGGGTGGAGGTCACCCCGGTCCTGGACGGGCAGTACGTCACCAAGCTGGCCACCGCCGTGCGCGGCGGGAACGTCCCCGACGTCGTCGACATCGACGACATCAACTCGATGCCGTTCATCTACCGGGACTCCTTCACCGACCTCACCCCGCTGGTGCAGCAGCTCGAGTTCGCCGACCGGCTCAACCCCGGCCAGCTCGGCCTGGCCACCCGCGAGGGCCGCACCTACGGCGTGCCCTACATCGCCGACAACTCCGCGCTCTTCTACAACACCGAGCTGCTGGAGCGGGCCGGGGTGGACCCCGCCGACGCCACCGCCGACCTGGACGGGATGCTCGCCGCGGCCCGCGCCGTCGGCGAGCTGGGGGAGAGCACCCACGGGCTCTCCATCGACGGCAACGCCGCCGGCATCCTCGGCTTCGTCGTGCAGCCGCACGTGTGGGCCGCCGGGGAGCGCACCGTCGTCGGGGAGGTCGGCTCCCAGCGCGGGGACATCGCCGGCAACGACGCCGTCCGGCGCACCTTCGAGCTGTACCGCACCCTGTGGGCCGAGGGCCTGATGCCGCGGGCGAACTTCTCCGGCGACGGCGCCCGCTGGGGCGCCGCCTTCACCGCCGGCACCGTGGCGCTCTTCCCCGCCAACTTCTCCGTCGCCGTGCTCAGCGCCGACCCCGAGATGCGGGCGAAGACCGGGGTGGCGCTGCTGCCCGGGCCCGACGGCGGGCGCGCCACCTTCGCCGGCGGGGACAACCTGTGCATCCCGCGCGGCGCGGCCAACGCCTCCGCCGCCTGGCAGTTCGTGAAGTTCGCGCTGGACCTGCCGCAGCAGACGAACCTGCCGGCCGGCGGCTACATCCCCGTGCGCTCGGACGCGGCGACCGAGGAGTACCGCGCCACCTACCCCCTGGCCGTCGCGCCGCTGGAGCAGATCGAGGAGGCGTACGCACCCGTGACCCTCGCCTACAACCTGCTGTTCAACCAGCAGGACTCCCCGTGGATCGCCGCGTTCCGGCGGGCCGTCTTCGACGGCGACGTCGACGCCGCCCTGGCCGAGGGCCAGGAGGGCTTCGACCGCGTCCTCGAGCAGGCGCAGCTGTGAGCGCCCTCGCGGACCGCGCCGCACCGCGCGCCCCCCGCCCCGCCGCCGCCCGCCGCGGCCCCGGCGCCGGGGAGCACGGCTCCCTGACGCACCCCGCCCGCACCGGGCTGCTGCTGGTGCTGCCGGCGCTGGCGTTCGTCGTCGTCTTCGTCCTGGTCCCGCTCGTCTTCGCCGTCTACATGTCGCTGACGAACTGGCCCCTCATCGGCTCCTACGAGTTCATCGGCCTGCGCAACTACGCCGGCGTCGCGCAGGACCCGGTGTTCTGGAAGTCCGTGGCGTACACCGTGCTCTACACCGCGGTCGTCACCGTGCCCATCCTGCTCGTCGGGTACGTGCTGGCCGTGGTGGTCCGCTCCAACCGGCGCGGGGCCACGTTCCTCCGCACGGTGTTCTTCCTGCCCTACGTCATCGGCCTGACGACGCTGAGCTTCCTGCTCGTGCTGGAGGCCCAGCCCGACTCCGGCGCCGTCAACGTCGTGCTGCGCTCGCTGGGGGTCACCGACGGCACGACGGCCTGGCTGGCCGACGGCCCGCTGGCCACCGGGCTGATCTGCGTGATGATCGTCTGGGCGGTGTCCGGGCTGACGATGGTGCTGCTCATGGGCGGCATGCAGGGCATCCCGCGCGAGGTCCACGAGTCCGCCGAGATGGACGGCGCGAGCTGGTGGCAGCGCGAGCGCAGCATCACGCTGCCCATGCTGCGGCGCACCATCGCCATGAGCCTGGTCATCTCCGTCATCGGCTCGCTGCTGGCGTTCACGCAGTTCTACGTCCTCACCCGCGGCGGGCCGGGCACCGACACCCAGACCGTCGTCATGTACGTCTACCAGCGCGGTTTCGTGCAGCTGCAGCTCGGGGCCGCCTCGGCGCTGTCCGTGGTCGTCGTGGTCGTCATCGGCCTGGTCACCGCCGCCCAGTTCCGCCTGCTGCGCGAGAAGGACTGAGGGAGCCGTCGTGTCCACCACCGTGCCCACCACCGCCGCCGCCGCACCGGCCACCGCCCCCGCGCGCCGGGCCCGCCCGCCGCGCGCGGCCGAGCAGTCCCGCGCCGAGAGCCGCACCAAGGTCGTCCTCTACGTCGTCGGCGGGACGCTGGCGGCGCTGGTGTTCCTGGTGCCGCTGCTGTGGTCGGTGCTGCGCTCCTTCCAGCCCAACGACGTCATCGTCTCCCCGCAGCAGACGTGGGCCTCGCTGACCGACCTGGGCTGGGGGAACTTCCGCTCGCTGTTCACCGGCGACGCCGACATCCTGCGCGCCGTCGGCAACAGCCTGCTCGTCTCGGTCGCCACGGCGCTGCTCACCGCGCTGCTGGCGACGCTGGCCGGCTACGGCTTCGGCCGCTTCGCCTTCCGCGGCCGCGGCGTCCTCTTCGGCCTGGTCGTGGTGACGATGATGGTGCCGTTCCAGGCGATCATCACGCCGCTGTACCTGCAGATGAACGCCCTGGGCCTGACCGACTCCCGGCTGGGCCTGGTGCTCTTCTACTCCACCGTCAACCTGCCCTTCGGGGTGTTCGTCATGCGCAACGCCTTCCAGTCGATCCCCGCGGAGATCGAGGACTCCGCCCACGTCGACGGCGCCGGCACGCTGCGCACCCTCGCCTCCGTGCTGCGCCCCATGCTGGTGCCCGGCATCGCCACCAGCGCCCTGTACGCCTTCCTGGCCTCCTGGACGGAGTTCCTCGGGGCGCTGACGTTCCTCACCGACGACCGCAAGTACACCCTGCCGCTGTCGCTGGTGAACCTGCAGTCCGGCGCCTACGGGGCGATCGACTTCGGCTACCTCGTCGCCGGCGCGGTCGTGGCGATGATCCCCTGCGTGGTCCTCTACGTCGCCCTGCAGCGCTTCTACGTCGCCGGCCTGGCCTCCGGGGCCGTCAAGGGCTGAGCGCCCCGCCCCCGTCCCCGTCCCGACTCGCCCCGACCCCCCCGCCCCCGCTCCACCACGGCCCCGCCGGGTCCCCCGCCCCGCCGGGCAACCCGGCGGGGCCGCGCGGCGTCTACAGGGGTGCAGCCGTCGTGAGGAGGGGCCGTGGAAGGGTCGTTCGAGGAGTTCGTCACCACCAGCGGTGACCGGCTCCTGCGGACCGCGCTGCTGCTCACCGGCGAGCGCGGCGCCGCCGAGGACCTGCTCCAGGACGTCCTGGAACGCGTGTACGTGCGCTGGCGCTCGGTGCAGGACCCGCAGGCGTACGCCCGCACGGCGATGACCCGCGCCGTCACCGACCGGTGGCGCCGCGCGGGCCGCCGCCCGCGGGAGGTGCCGCTGCACGAGCGGCACGACCGCGCCGTCCCCGACGGCGCCGCCGACCGCGCGGCGCGCGCCGACGTCCTGGCGCGGCTGCGCCTGCTGCCGCCGCGGCAGCGGGCGGTCATCGTGCTGCGCTACTTCGAGGACTGGTCGGAGGAGCGGATCGCGGAGGAGCTGGACGTCTCGCGCGGCACCGTCAAGAGCCAGGCCGCCAAGGGCCTGGCCCGGTTGCGCGAGCTCACGGGTGCGGACGAGGAGGAGATGAGCCGGTGGTGAACGAGCTGGAGGAGCGGCTGCGGCGCGAGATGGACGCCGCGGTGCAGGGGGTGGAGGCGCCCGCGTGGCTGGCGGGCGCGGCGAGCCGCGGCGGCCGCCGCCGGCTGAGGCGGCGCCGGGCGCTGCTGACGGCGCCCGCGGCCGCGGCCGCGGTGGGGGTGGTGGGCGTGGCCTCGTGGGCCGGCTGGCCCCGGGCGGGCGGGGCGACGGAGGTGGGGGGGGGGGGGGGGGGGGGGGGGGGGGGCCCCCCCCGCCCCCGCCCCCCCCCCCCCCCCCCCCCCCCCCCCCCCCCCCCCCCCCCCCCCCCCCGCCCC
>NZ_JBJLSG010000240.1:0-5208 GCF_050871925.1 Kineococcus gurbantunggutensis | reverse complement strand
GCCCCCGACTCTAAGGAGCCGGGGGCCTTCGCCGTTCGAGCGGTGGCGGTGGGATTTGAACCCACGGAGGAGTCGCCCCCTCACACGCTTTCGAGGCGTGCTCCTTAGGCCGCTCGGACACACCACCGCGAGCAACGATACACGGTGCGGGCCGGTGCACCGGCCCGCCCGGCGCTCACCCCCGGCGCTCGGCGAAGAAGCCGTCCAGCAGCGCCGAGCACTCCTCCTCCAGCACCCCGCCGGCCACCTCCACCGCGTGGTTCAGGCGCCGGTCGCGCACCACGTCGCGCAGCGAGCCCGCCGCCCCGAAGCGCGGGTCCCACGCGCCCAGCACCAGCCGGTCCACGCGCGCCAGCACCAGGGCCCCGGCGCACATCACGCACGGCTCCAGCGTCACCACGAGCGTGCAGCCGGTCAGCCGCCACTCGCCGCGCGCGCGCGCCGCCGCCCGCAGCGCCAGCACCTCCGCGTGCGCGGTGGGGTCCTGCGCCGCCTCCCGCTCGTTGCGGCCGGTGCCCAGCACCCGCCCGTCGGCGTCGAGGACCACCGCGCCCACGGGCACGTCGCCGGTGGCCAGGCACTCGCGCGCCTGCCCCAGGGCCAGGCGCATCCACCCCGCCCACCGCGGCGGCTGCGCCAGGCCGCTCAGCGCAGCGACTCCAGCACGTCGGCGAACCCGAGCAGCTCGCCGACCTCGACGGTGGAGGCGGAGGGGTCCGCGCCGGACTCGGCCAGCCGGGTCAGCGTCGCCGCCGGGCAGCCCAGGTCCGCCAGCAGCTCCGGGTCCCCGGCCCACACCGCCTCGGCCACGCCCGCCGCCCGGGCCGCGGAGGCCGCGTCGCCCGCGCCCGCCGCGCCGGCCGGCTCGTCGTCCCCGTCAGGGTCCTCCGCGTCGCGCGGGCCGTCCGGCTCGCCGTCGGCCACCGGGACCTCGGTCGCCGGCGGCAGCTCGGCGAACAGCTCGGCGAAGGAGCTGTCGGCCGCCGCGACCGCGTCGGAGACGAACACGCGCACCTCCTCCCCGTCGGTGCGCACGAACGCGAACCACTCGTCCTCGCGCTCCAGGGCCGCCACCACGGCGGCGTCGTCGCCGACGGCGCCGCGCAGCACGTCGCCCAGCTCGTCCGGGGAACCGGCCTCGAGGTCCACGTCGACGGAGCGCCAGCCGTCGCCGTCGGGTGTCAGGACAGCGGTGAAGTACGCCACGTGACCATGGTGGCAGCACGTTCGCGGCTACGGCCAGCACGCCCGTGGCGGCTAGGTTGTGCCCTCGTGCGCCTCTCCGTCATCGACCACCCCCTCGTCGCCCACAAACTCACCGCGCTGCGGGACGCGAGCACCGACTCGCCGACCTTCCGCCGCCTCGCCGACGAACTCGTCACCCTGCTGGCCTACGAGGCCACGCGCGACGTGAGCGTCGAGCCGCACCCCGTCACCACGCCCGTCGCGCCCACCACCGGCGTGCGGCTGACCTCGCCCAAGCCGATCGTCGTGCCGATCCTGCGCGCCGGCCTGGGGATGCTCGACGGCATGGTGCGGCTGCTGCCCACCGCCGAGGTCGGTTTCCTCGGCATGATCCGCGACGAGACCACGCTGCAGGCCACCACGTACGCCAACCGGTTGCCCGACGACCTCTCCGGCCGGCAGTGCTACGTCCTGGACCCGATGCTCGCCACCGGCGGCACGCTGGTCGCGGCGGTCAACTACCTGCTGGACCGCGGCGCCGTCGACGTCACCGCCATCTGCCTGCTGGCCGCCCCCGAGGGCATCGAGGTGGTCCGCGCCGCGTTCGACCAGCACGCCCACGTCACCGTGGTCACCGCCGCCGTCGACGAGCGCCTCGACGAACAGGGCTACATCGTGCCCGGCCTGGGCGACGCCGGGGACCGCCTCTACGGCGTCGTCTGAGCCGGCCCGCCCCGTCCCGCCCGGGTCCCCGGCCCGTCCCCGCTCCGGCCCGCCCGTCGCACCCCTGCCGTCCCCGGCGCCGCCCGGCGCGGGTGGTCGAGCCGGGGACCCCTTTCCGGCAGGATGACGCCCGTTCGTGCAGATTTCCTGACTTCTGGTGACGAGGGCGGCGTTCGGGGAACGCGGGGAGGAGCTGGGCATGAGGTGGCGCCGGGTTCTGGGATGGGTCGTGGTCGTGTTCGCGCTCTACGCCGTGTACCGCTCGCCGGAGTCCGCGGCCGACTTCGTGCGCGGTGTGGGTGAATCGCTCGGCACCCTGGTGAGCAGCATCGCCGCGTTCTTCGACGGCCTGCTGGCCTGAGCGGGCGGGCAGCGCGGTGGGAGGTTCCCGCGGCACGTCCGCGTCGGGTTCGTCCCGCCCGGAGCTGGAGGCGGCCGACGGGGCCGACCCCGGCCGGGCGGGGCTGCCGCGCTGGGTGAAGCGCCGCCTGCTGGCGGGGGAGCGCACCCACGTCACCGCCCAGCGGCACTGGGCGCAGCTGGTGGGCACCGTCGCCGGGGTCGTGGCGGGCTTCGCGCTCGTCCTCTGGCTGGCCTCGCACCTGCCCCCGGAGCCGCCGCTGCTGCGCGACGCCCTGTTCGCGGCGTGGGTGGTCCTGCTCCTGCGGGCGGTGTGGCGGCTGCTGACGTGGCGCAACGGGTGGTTCATCGCCACCGACAAGCGCCTGCTGCTCACCCGCGGGGTGGTCAACCGCCGCACGGCCATGATGCCGCTGAGCAAGGTGACCGACATGAGCTACAACCAGTCCGTGCCCGGCCGCCTGCTCGGGTACGGGCAGTTCGTCCTGGAGTCGGCCGGTCAGGACCAGGCGATGCGCCGCATCGACTGGGTGCCCGACCCGGACGAGAAGTACCGGGACCTGTGCGAGGTCATCTTCGGCCGCCCCGCGGCCCCCTCGGCCGCCGCCGTCTCCGCCGCCGCCTCGACCCGGCGGCGCGGGGGCGGGGCCGGACGGCTCCTGGTGCGCGCGGCCCGCAGGCTCGCCGGGCGCTGAGCGCACCGGCGCCGCACCGCCGCGAGCACGCGAGAGGGGGCGGGATCCCGTGGGATCCCGCCCCCTCTCGCGCGGTGCGTGCGCGCTGCTCAGGCGGTGGCGGCGCGGAACTGGTCGATGATGCTCGTCGAGATCGGGCCGCGCGGGGCGACCGTGATGCCGTTCTCGGCGGCCCACTGGCGCACGGCGCGCGCGTCGACGGCACCGGTGGAGGCCGCGGCCGGGGCGGACTTCTTGGCGGCCGGGGCGGACTTCTTCGCCGCGGGCGCGGACTTGGCGGCCGGAGCGGACTTCGCGGCCGGGGCGGACTTGGCCGCCGGGGCCGACTTCGCCGCGGACTTGGTGGCGGTCTTCGCCGCGGACTTGCGGCTCGAACCGCGCTTGGCCGGGGCCGGCGCGGGGGCCTCGGCGGCCTCGGTCGCCTCGGGGGCGGTTTCGGTCACCGCGGTGGGCTCCTCGGCCGCCTCCGGCGCGGGCGCCTCGACGGGCGCGGGCGCGGGGGTCTCGGCCGGGGCGGCCTTCTTCGCGGTAGCCTTCTTCGCCGTCGTCTTCTTGGCGGCGGCCTTCTTCGCCGGGGCGGCGGCGGCCGGGGCGGCGGTGCTGGACAGCGCGGCCGGGAGGTCCTCCCACGAGACCGAGGTGGGGGCCTTGGAGGTGGAGGGGTTCCAGGAGACGCCGTTCGCGTTCACGGTGAACGTGCCGACCTTGCGGCCGTTCCGCTTGACGGGGATCTCGAGGTCGACGGCACCGACCGGCAGTTCGGTGGCCACCTTCAGTGCGACGTCGTGGCTTGCCATGCTGGGCTCCCGGAAGAAGTGGGTTGATTGATGCTGAACACCATGAAACCACAGTTCTCTTGGAGTTCGCGCGCCCGAGGTCTTTCTCCGCGCGAACGGGTGGGGTTCTCACGGGTTAGCGAGCAGGTGTTCCTCGTCACCACGCGCTAACCGAACGCCGTGCCGCGGGAAATCGGCGCCGACCCGCTCCGGAGCACCGTCGTCCCGCGACGCCGGCCGGACGCAGGCGCGCGTTCCCGCGGGCAGCCGGCCGGGGAACGCCCGGCCGGGGGAACGCCCGGCCCGGTGAACACCGGAAGGGGGAACACCCGGACCAGGGAACGCCGAACGCGGGAACGCGGAACGCGTGAACGGCCGGCCGGAACACCGGGGTTCCCCGGAGGTGTTCGTTCCCGGAACGCTCCCGGGAACACCCGCCGGGTGCGCGGCCGGTGTTCACCGCGCTCCCGGGCCCGCTCTCCCGCCGGGTCCTCCGCCGGTGTTCGAGCCGGCGCGAACCCGGGTTCGAACGGTTGGTGGAACACCGGGGGAGGACCGTCGGGAAGGGCGGGGGAACCGGGGCGGGGGTGCGGTGGGCGTTCCGGCGGGGGTTCCCGCCCGGGTCGCCCCGTCCACCCGGCGGTGGGGTCGCGCCGGGCCGGACCTGGTCGGGTCGGGTCTGGTCGGGTCTGGCCGGCTCGTGGGGTGCGGCCGTGGTGAGCGTGCCGGTCGGGCGGGGGCGGGTGCGTCGGGGGGTGGGTGCGGCGGGGTGGTGGGCGCCGGGCGCCGCGTCGGGTGGGCGCGCGCCGGGAGCGGGTCCTGCGCGGTGGGGGCCGGGTGCGCCGCGCGGGGTGGGGTGCGCCGGGTGCGCCGCGCCGGGTGGGGTGCGCCGGGTGCGCCGCGCGGGGTGGGGTGCGCGCGTGGACCGGGGGGTGGTCCCGGTGCCGCGCCCGCGTGCGCCGGCCGGTGCGTGCGGCGCCGGGCGGAGGGAGTCGCGGTCGTGAGCGGCGCAGCGGGGGACCGGGGCGTGCGCGGGCGGGCCGGTGGCGGAGCGGCGGGACCGGCCGGGACGGGGCCCGCGCGGAGGCGGCACCACCCCGGGACGACGAAGGGCGGGTCCCCGTGGGGGACCCGCCCTGTGCGGCCTGCGGCCGTGGTGCGCCCGAAGGGACTCGAACCCCTAACCTTCTGATCCGTAGTCAGATGCTCTATCCGTTGAGCTACGGGCGCCGGTGCCGCGGGTTCCCGCAGCAGCCGTGGACTACTGTAGCGGCCTCCGGCCCGGATCACCAATCGGTTGCGGCGCAACGACTCTGCGGCCCCTCGGGCGCCGCCCCGCCCGCCCGGTGGCGCCGTCCGCGGCCCGGCAGGAGCCCACCGGGCGCTCTCCGGGGGCTCGCGGGGAGCCCGGTGGGCGGGGTGGGTAGGCGCTGGGACGCCGAAGGCCCCGTCCGCGGAGCGGACGGGCC
>NZ_JBJLSG010000239.1:0-5236 GCF_050871925.1 Kineococcus gurbantunggutensis | reverse complement strand
TTTTTTATTATTATTAGAGAGCGGGGGCGCCGCCGCCCCCCCCCCGACGGGGGGGGGGGGGGGCGCCCCCCCCCTCCCCCCCCTCCCGCTCACCGGTCCCCCGGCCGCCTCACCAGCGGTCGACGAGCTCCTGGATCCGCTTGCGCATGGTGCGGCTGGACTCCTCGCGCCGCTCCTCCCAGGCGAAGACGCTGGAGCACAGCGCCCCGTCGAAGCCGACCTCGCCCAGGGCGGCGAAGATGCCGTCGAAGTCGACCTCGCCCTCGCCGATGTCCAGGTGCTGGTGCACCCGGGCGGTGGAGCCCGGCGGGTTGACGATGTAGCGCAGCCCGGAGGAGCCGCGCGGGTCGAAGGAATCGGCCACGTGCACGTGGCGCACCAGGTCCCCGGCGTAGCGGATGATGCCGGGGCCGTCGCCGCCCTGGTGGAAGGTGTGCGGGGTGCAGTAGACGAACCCCACCCAGGGCTTGTCCAGGCCGCGGACGAGGTCCACGGCGCGGAAGCCGTCCTCGACGAAGTCGTCCGGGTGCGGCTCCAGGCGCAGCTCGATCCCGTTCGCCTCGAAGACGGGGGCCAGCTCCTCGAAGGAGTCGAGGAAGCGGGCCTCGCTGGCCTCCGGCAGCTCGGGACGGCCGTTGAACTCCGACTGCACGACGGGCACGCCGAGCTCGGTGGTCACCTCCACGATGCGCTTGACGTTGCGCACGGCCTGCCTGCGCTCGTCCTCGCCGGGGCCGGACCAGCGCTGCACGAACTGGGTGGAGCAGATCCCCACGCCGGCGGCGTCCAGCGCCTTGCGGAACTTCCGCACGGTGGCGAGGTCGACGCGCGGGTGGCGGAAGAACGGGATGAAGTCCTCGCGCGGCGACAGCTCGATCCACTCGTACCCCAGCTCGGCCACCACGCCGGGCAGCTCGAGCAGCGGGACGTCGCGGAACATGTAGGTGTCCAGGGCGATCTGCACGGTCGTCCCCCTCAGCCGCGGGCGCCGAGGTCGACCTCGACGCGCCGTCCGGTGCGGAAGCTCTCCACGCCGGCGGCGCAGACGGCGGCGGCGGCGTAGCCGTCCCACACGCCCGGCCCGTCGACCCCGGCGCCGGAGCGCACGGCGTCGACCCAGCGCTGGAACTCGGTGTCGTAGGCGGCGCCGAAGCGCTCCTTGAAGTCCTTGGTGATGCTGCCGCCGTAGCCGGCCGGGGTGTGCTTGACCAGGCCGATCCCGTGGCCGATGGAGGCGCTGCCGCGCTCGGCGACGAGCTCGGCGCGCACCTCGTAGCCGAACGTGGTGTTGACGAAGATCTCCACGTCGACGAGGACGCCGCTCTCGGTCTCCATGAGGACGAACTGCGGGTCCTGCAGGCCCTCGGGGGCGTTCGCGGTCACCCGCGGGCGCAGGACGGTCACCGCGGTGATCTCCTCGCCGAGCAGGTAGCGGGTGGAGTCGACCTCGTGGACCACCGAGTCGAGCATCAGCATCTCGGAGGAGAAGTTCGGCGGGGTGCTGGCGTTGCGGTGCGCGCAGTGCAGGAACAGCGGCCGCCCCAGCTCCTGCGAGGCGATGAGCGCGCGCAGCTGCTCGTGCTCGGCGTCGAAGCGGCGCATGAAACCGACCTGCACGAGCTGCCGGCCCAGGGCGCACTCGGCCTCGACGACCTTCCGGGAGGTCTCCGGGGAGGTCGTCAGCGGCTTCTCGCACAGGGTCGGCTTGCCGGCCGCCAGGGCCTTGAGCACGAGGTCCTCGTGGGTGAAGCCGGGGGTGGCGATGACGACGGCGTCGACCTCGGGGTCCTCGATCGCGGCGGCCGGGTCGTGCACGGCGCGCACGCCGAACTCGGCGGCCACGGCGTCGGTGCGGGCGGCGTCCACGTCGCTGACCGCCACCAGCTCGGCCCCCTTGGTGAGGGTGGCCAGGCGGCGGGCGTGGTCCTGGCCCATCATCCCGACGCCGAGCACGGCGACGCGCAGGTCTCGGTCGTAGCCCTGGCGAGCGGTGTGCCGGGTTTCTTGCGTCGCCGTGCTCATCGGTGTTCTTACCTCTCGGTCTCTCGGTGCGCCGCCGGTGCGGCGGCGGGTTCGGGGGTCTGGCCGGGCGCGGAGAGCTCGTGGCTGAGGGCCTCCAGCTCCGAACCGCCGGCCATCTCGTTGGTCAGCTCCTCCAGCGTGATGTCCGCCCGCGCCCGGTCCAGGGACACGTTGCCGCGGTTGAGGATCACGAAGTGGTTGCCCACCAGGTACGCGTGGTGCGGGTTGTGGGTGATGAAGATGACGCCCAGGCCCGCGTCGCGGGCCTTGGCCACGTACTTCAGGACCACGCCGGACTGCTTCACGCCCAGCGCCGCGGTCGGCTCGTCCAGGATGAGGACCTTGGCGCCGAAGTGGATGGCGCGGGCGATCGCGATGCACTGGCGCTGCCCGCCGGACAGCGCCCCGACGGGGCGCTCCAGGTCGGGCACGCTGATGCCCATCTTCGTCAGCTCCTGGTCCGCCACGGCGATCATGCGCCCCACGTCCAGGCGCTTGAAGGGGCCGAAGCCGGTGGTCAGCTCCGCGCCGAGGAAGAAGTTGCGCCAGATCGACATCAGCGGCACCAGCGCGAGGTCCTGGTAGACGGTGGCGATGCCGCGCTCGAGGGACTCGCGCGGGGAGGAGAAGCGGACCTCCTCCCCGCCCACGAGCAGCTCGCCGGAGGTGTGCTGGTGCAGCCCGGCGATGATCTTGATGAGGGTGGACTTGCCGGCGCCGTTGTCACCGAGCACGCAGGTGATCTCGCCCTGCCGCACCGACAGCGACACGCCGCGCAGGGCGTGGACGTTGCCGTAGCTCTTGCCCACGTCCCTCAGGCGCAGGATCTCGCTGGTCGGGCCCTGCCCGGTGCCCGGGTCCTGGCCGAGGTTCGGCTCGGTCATCGCGCTCACCTCTTCGCGGCCTGGTTCTTGACGACCAGGTTGACGATCGTGGCCAGCAGGAGCATCACGCCCAGGAACAGCTTGAACCAGTTCGCGTCCCAGCCGGCGTAGACGATGCCCAGGCTCGTCATGCCGAAGATCAGGGCGCCGATGGCCGAGCCGATCGCCGAGCCGTACCCGCCGGTGAGCAGGCACCCGCCGACCACGGCGGCGATGATGTAGATGAACTCCTGGCCCACCCCGCCGCCGGACTGGATGGCGTCGAAGCTGAACAGCTGGTGCATGCCGACGAACCAGCCGCAGAACCCCACCGCCATGAACAGGGCGATCTTCGTGCGGCGCACCGGCACGCCGACGGCGCGGGCGGCCTTGTCGTCCCCGCCCACGGCGAAGATCCAGTTGCCGGCCCGGGTGCGCAGCAGCACCCAGGTGGCCACGGCCACGAAGAGCAGCCACCACAGCACGGTGATCCTGATCCCGACGCCGCCGACCTGGACCGTGGAGGCGAACACCGCCCGCGCCGAGGCGAAGCCGTCCATGTCGGCCACCGAGTCCGAGGAGACCCCGCCGGTGAGCAGCTTGGTCACCCCGAGGTTGATGCCCTGGAGCATGAAGAAGGTGCCCAGGGTGATCAGGAAGCTGGGCAGGCCGGTGCGCATGAGCAGCCAGCCGTTGAACGCCCCGATCGCCAGGGCCAGCAGCAGGGAGACCACCACCCCCACCCACAGGTTCAGGCGCAGCTGGTAGGCGAAGGTGGAGGCGGCCAGCGCCGAGGTGGTCACCACCACGCCGGCGGACAGGTCGAACTCCCCGCCGATCATCAGCAGCGCGACCGCCACGGCCATGATGCCGATGGTGGAGCCGGCGTAGGCCACGGTGGCCAGCGCCGAGGGCTGGCGGAAGGTGGGCGCCACCGCCAGGAAGAGGGCGAAGACCGCCACGGCGCCGATGAGCGAGCCGATCTCCGGGCGCGAGAGCAGCCGGGAGGTCAGCGAGCGGGTGGCGACCCGGTCGTCGCCCGCCCGCAGCGCGGGCGAGGCGCTGGGGGTGCCGGGGGTGGTCACGGAGGTGCTCACGGGCGCCTCACCTCGTCCCGCCGGCCGCGAACTCGGCGACGCGGTCGACGTTGGTGGAGTCGATGAACGCCGGGCCGGTCAGCGTGGCCTGCCCGCCGCCGATGGTGTTGCCGTTGGTGGCGTACAGCCACAGGGAGTCCACCGCCAGGTAGCCCTGCAGGTAGGGCTGCTGGTCCACCGCCCACTCCACGTCGCCGGACTGGATGGCGCCGATGAGGTCCTTGTTGGTGTCGAAGGTGGCCACCTTCGCGCTGGAGCCGGCGGCCCGCACCGACTGCACCGCGGTGAGCGCGAACGGGGCGCCCAGGGTGACGACGCGGTCGATGCTCGGGTCCTGCTGCAGCTTGGAGGTGATGGCCTGCTCCACCGAGGGCATGTCGGTGCCGGTGACGTACAGGACCTCGCTGGTGCCGCCGAAGGTGGTGTCCACGCCGCGGCAGCGCGCTTCCAGGCCCACGTGCCCCTGCTCCTGGATGACGCACAGCTCGTGCTGGGCGCCCTCCTCGGTCAGCCGGGTGCCGGCGGCCTCGCCGGCCAGCTCCTCGTCCTGGCCGAAGTAGCTCACCGCCCCGGCGGACTGCCACTCCTCGAAGCCGCCGTTGAAGGCGACCACGGGGATGCCCGCCTCCCGGGCCCGCTGCACCACGGGGGTCAGCGCGTCGGCCTTGGCCAGGGTGACGGCGATGCCGTCCACGCCGGAGTCGATGGCGCTCTGGACGAGGTTGACCTGGTCGCCGGCCTCGGGGGCGCCCTGGTAGTTCAGCTCCACGTTGTCCTTGGCCGCGGCGGCCTCGGCCCCGGAGCGCACGATGTCCCAGAAGGTGTCCCCCGGGGCGGCGTGGGTGACCACGGCGATCTCCAGGCGCGGGGTGTCGGCCACCCCGGCGGCCGCGCCACCGCCGCCGTCGTCGGCGGGTCGGCCACCGGAGGAGCTGCAGCCGGCGATCGTCAGCGCGGTGACGGCCGCGAGCACGGCGGCGGCGGACCTGCGCGAGTGGATCCTCATCGATCCGTTCCCTTCTGCCCGGGCACGGCTCGCCCGGTCCGGTGGAGCCCGCTGCCTGCCAGCGGGGCGGTGCGTCGGTGCGGGTGGTGCGGGTGGTGCGCGGCGGCGGGGTGCCGCCGGCCCCGGGTCGGGGCCGGCGGCGCCGCCCCCCGCCCCCCCCCCCCCACCGCCGTGGTGTTCCAGGAGCCGCGCCTGCTGCCCTGGCGCGACCTGGCCGGCAACGTCGCCCTGGGCCTGCCGCCGGGGAC
>NZ_JBJLSG010000238.1:0-5255 GCF_050871925.1 Kineococcus gurbantunggutensis | reverse complement strand
CGAGGCCCCCACCCGGTGCCGGGTGGGGGCCTCGGCCGTGCTCGGGCCGCGGACGGGCCGTGCGCGCGGGCGGCGCCTCGGGCCCCGTTCCCCGGGTCCCTCGCTCAGGCCTTCTTCGCGGTGCGGCGCGCGGCCGTGGTCTTCGCCGGGGCGGCGGCGCTCTTGGCGGCGGTGGTGCGCGCCGGGGCGGCCTTCTTGGCCGCGGTGGCGGCGGCGGCGGTGGCCGGGCGGCCCGCGGTGCTCGCGCGGCCGGTGGTGGCGCGGGCGGTGGCCGCGGGGCTGGCGGCCCTGCGCGCGGTGGTGGTGCGCGCCGGTGCCGCCTCGGCCGCCGGGGTCGCCGCGGCCGTCCTGGCCGGGGCCGCCTTCTTGGCCGGGGCCGCGGTGCCGTTCTTCTCCTTCAGCGAGGCGCTGTAGGCGCGCAGGGCCTTGGTGTCGGAGACGACCTCCTTGAAGGCGGTGCCGGGGCGGAACCGGGGCACCGAGGTCTTCTTGATCTTCACGGCCTCGCCGGTGCGCGGGTTGCGGCCCGTGCGGGCGTTGCGCGCCTGCTTCTCGAAGGTGCCGAAACCGCTGATGGCGACCTTCTCGCCCTTGGCCACGGCCAGGGTGATGGTCTCGACGAGGGCCTCCACGGCCGCCGTCGCCTGCTTCCTGCCGCCGAGCCGCGCTTCCAGCGCCTCGACCAGTTCCGACTTGTTCACGGGGTCCTCCTCGGGGGTCCGTCTCGTCCGTGACACGCTCGCGCGGCACCTCGCGCGCGGCCGAGCGGGAGCCCGACGGGGAAACGGTACGACCCGCGATCACCGCCGTCCACCAGGGGCGGGGCGGCGAGCCGTTGCGGCGCAAGCGACTCGGCGCCCGCGGCAGCCGGCGGCGCTGGGGCGCAGGGGGTTCCGCCGGCCCGCGCGACCGCGCCGCGGCGCCGCGCCGGACGGCGCCGGCGCGCACCGGACCGGCGCGGGAGGCGTTGCGCGCCAACGCCCGCACGCACGAGGGCCCCGTCCCGCGCTGCGGTGCAGCGCGGGACGGGGCCCGGTGGGCGGGCGCGGCCGGTCAGGCGCGCGCGGGCAGCGTGGTGGGCTTGAAGGAGGGCCGGTGCGCCTCGAAGTCGGCGATGGCGTCGGCGTGGCGCAGGGTCAGGCTGATGTCGTCCAGGCCCTCCATGAGCCGCCAGCGCACGTACTCGTCGACCTCGAAGGGGGCGGTGAAGTCGTCGACCCGCACGACGCGCTCGACCAGGTCGACGGTGACCTCGGTGCCGGGGTGGGCCTCCAGCGCCTTCCAGATCAGGTCGATGTCGCCCTGCTCCACGACGGCGGCGAGCAGGCCCTGCTTGCCGGAGTTGCCGCGGAAGATGTCGCCGAAGCGCGGGGCGAGCACCGCCTTGAAGCCGTAGTCGCGCAGCGCCCACACGGCGTGCTCGCGGCTGGAGCCGGTGCCGAAGTCCTTGCCGGCGACGAGGACCGAGCCGGCCCGGTACGGCTCCCGGTTCAGCACGAAGGAGGGGTCGCCGCGCCAGGCGGCGAACAGCGCGTCCTCGAAGCCGGTCTTGGTGACCCGCTTGAGGTAGACGGCGGGGATGATCTGGTCGGTGTCGACGTCGCTGCGGCGCAGCGGCACGCCGACGCCGCGGTGGACGGTGAACTTCTCCACGGGGTGCTCCTGGTCCGTCTGGGTCGTGTCGTCGGCGGTCAGGCCAGCGCGCCGGCGGGCGCGGAGCGGCCGGGCAGCGGCTCGAGGTCGGCCGGGGAGGAGAGCGTGCCGCGCACGGCGGTCGCGGCGGCCACCAGCGGGCTGACCAGGTGGGTGCGCCCGCCCTTGCCCTGGCGCCCCTCGAAGTTGCGGTTGGAGGTGGAGGCGCAGCGCTCGCCGGGGGCGAGCTGGTCGGGGTTCATCCCCAGGCACATCGAGCAGCCGGCGTGGCGCCAGTCGGCGCCGAACTCCTTGAAGACGGTGTCGATGCCCTCGGCCTCGGCCTGCAGCCGCACGCGGGCCGAGCCGGGCACGACCATCACGCGCACGCCCTCGGCCTTGGTGCGCCCGCGCACCACGTCCGCGGCCGCGCGCAGGTCCTCGATGCGGCTGTTGGTGCACGAGCCGATGAAGACGGTGTCCACGGCGATCTCGCGCATGGGCGTGCCCCCGGCCAGGCCCATGTACTCCAGGGCCCGCTCGACGGTCTGGCGCTCGCCGTCCTCGCCGACCTCCTCGGGCACGGGCACGGAGCCGGACAGCGGCACGCCCTGGCCGGGGTTGGTGCCCCAGGTGACGAACGGCTCGAGCTCAGCGGCGTCGAGGACGACCTCGGCGTCGAAGACGGCGTCGTCGTCGGTGCGCAGGGTGCGCCAGTGCTCCACGGCCGCGTCCCAGTCGGCGCCGGTGGGGGCGTGCGGGCGGCCCTCGAGGTACTCGAACGTGGTGTCGTCGGGGGCCACCATGCCCGCGCGGGCACCGGCCTCGATCGACATGTTGCAGATGGTCATGCGCCCCTCCATGGACAGGGCGCGGATCGCCTCCCCGCGGTACTCCAGGACGTAGCCCTGGCCGCCGCCGGTGCCGATCCTGGCGATGACCGCCAGGATGACGTCCTTGGCGGTCGTGCCCGGGCGCAGGGTGCCGTTCACGGTGATGGCCATCGTCTTGAACGGCTTCAGCGGCAGGGTCTGCGTGGCCAGCACGTGCTCGACCTCGCTGGTGCCGATGCCCATGCCCAGCGAGCCGAACGCGCCGTGCGTGGAGGTGTGCGAGTCGCCGCACACGACGGTCATGCCCGGCTGGGTCAGGCCCAGCTGGGGGCCGACGACGTGCACGATGCCCTGCTCGGCGTCGCCCAGGGAGTGCAGGCGCACGCCGAACTCCGCGCAGTTGCGGCGCAGCGTCTCGATCTGGGTGCGCGAGGTCCTGTCGGCGATGGGCAGGTCGATGCCGGCCGTGGGGGTGTTGTGGTCCTCGGTGGCGATGGTCAGGTCCAGGCGCCGCACGCCCCGCCCGGCCAGGCGCAGGCCGTCGAAGGCCTGCGGGCTGGTGACCTCGTGCACGAGGTGCAGGTCGATGTACAGCAGGTCCGGCTCGCCGTCCTGCCCGCGCCGGACGACGTGCTCGTCCCACACCTTCTCCGCCAGCGTGCGTCCCACGTCGCTCTCCCCTCGTCCGCACCGTGCCGCCGCGCGCCGGGATCGCCGGCGGCAGGACGTCCATCGGTCCTTGCGTCTCAGTGGTTGAGACGCCAGTATCGCTCCGTGGACAAGAGTAGCGGAGTCGGCGTGCTCGACAAGGCCGTGCAGGTGCTCACCGCCCTGGAGGCCGGCCCGGCGAGCCTGGCGCAGCTGGTGACGGCGACGGGCCTGGCCCGCCCCACCGCGCACCGCCTCGCCGTGGCGCTGGAGCACCACCGCCTCGTCGGGCGCGACCTGCAGGGGCGCTTCGTGCTCGGCGCCCGGCACGCCGAGCTGGCCGCCGCCGCCGGCGAGGACCGCCTCGTGGCGGTCGCCGGCCCGCTGCTGAGCGCCCTGCGCGACGCCACCGGCGAGAGCGCGCAGCTGTACCGCCGCCACGGCGAGCACCGCGTGTGCATCGCCGCCGCCGACCGCCCGCACGGGCTGCGCGACACCGTGCCCGTGGGTGCGTCCATGACGATGGCCGCCGGCTCGGCCGCGCAGGTGCTGCTCGCCTGGGACGACCCCGAGCGGCTGTCCGTGGAGCTGATGGGGGCCCGCTTCGACGCCGCGGCGCTGTCCGGGGTGCGCCGGCGCGGCTGGGCGCACTCCAGCGGCGAGCGCGAGCCCGGCCTGGCCTCCGTCAGCGCGCCCGTGCGCGCGCCGTCGGGGCGCGTGGTGGCCGCGGTGTCCGTCTCGGGGCCCGCCGAGCGCTTCGGGCGCCACCCGGGCCGGCGGCACGCCGACGCCGTGCTGGCCACCGCCGAGGCCTTCACCGCCGCCCTGCGCCCGGCGCAGCTGCCCGCGCGGGCCGCCGGCGCCCACGCCTGAGCGGGCCCGGCGGGCGCCGGCGCCGGGTCGGGGCGGCTCAGCGGCTCCAGGCGAGCAGGACCGGCTCCCGCTGCCCCGGCCAGGTGCCGGTGAGCGTGGCGGCCCCGGGCGGGGCGACGGCGGTGCCGTCGAGCACGCGCACGACGCCGACCTCCACGCCGCCGGCGGTGGCGGTGCTCACGGCGCCGGCCGCGGGAGCACCCGCCGCGGCGGGACCGGCCTGGACGCGCACCACCGGCGCGGGCAGCGGCGCGCCGTCGGGGCCGACGAGCTCGGCCTGCCGCGCGCGCCCGCGGGCGACGTCGTCCAGGGCGCGGGCGTGCACGGGGTCGCCCAGCGCGTCGTACACCCAGCGGTGCCCCAGGACGGAGTGCTCCAGCGTGCCGGCGAGCCACTGCCGCGCCCCGGGCAGCTCGGCGCCGCGGTAGGTCAGCGGCACCTGCAGCAGCGCGCCGGCGGCCCGCACCAGGTGCACCTCCACGCCCACCCGCCCGTCGGGGTCGTCGAAGCGGTACGCGCCCACGTGCTCCAGGTCGCCGGCCGCGCCGGAGGGCCCGGTGGCGCCGGGCGGGCACCACGGCTGCGCGGGCAGCCAGGCGGCGATCGTCTCGAGCTTGGAGGGGGTCAGCTGCGCCTGGTGGATGACGGCCACGCGCCCACCCTAGGCGCCGCCCCCGGCGCGGGCGGGGTCGCGACCGGGGGTCGTGGCCGGGGGTCGTGGCCGGGACCGGGGACGACGAAGGCCCCCGGTCGGTGACCGGGGGCCTCGTGGAGTAGCCCCGACGGGATTCGAACCCGCGCTACCGCCTTGAGAGGGCGGCGTGCTAGGCCGCTACACAACGGGGCCCCAGCACGTCCGCTCCACAGGGAGCGGACCGTTCCAGCGCGGACCACCGGTCCAGGACCGGGATCTGCTGGAGTAGCCCCGACGGGATTCGAACCCGCGCTACCGCCTTGAGAGGGCGGCGTGCTAGGCCGCTACACAACGGGGCCCTAGCTCACTCGTTCCGCGAGGAACGCGCGTCCTCCAGCGGAGGGTGCGAACGTCCCTCGTGCTGGAAGCGCTGGGGTACCAGGACTCGAACCTAGACTAACTGAACCAGAATCAGTCGTGCTGCCAATTACACCATACCCCATGGTGATCCCCCGGTCGGTCTCCCGCCCGGGTGCGTCGCAGACTCTACCCGGTCCGCGCACCGCTCCCCAAATCGGCTCCCGGCGGCCCGACCTGAGCCGCCCGCCCCCGCCGCGTCCCGGCGGGGGCGCACC
>NZ_JBJLSG010000237.1:0-5326 GCF_050871925.1 Kineococcus gurbantunggutensis | reverse complement strand
GCCCGGCCGCGGGTGCGGCCGGGCCCCGGGCGGGGGCGGCGGGGGTCAGCTCTCCGGGCGGGCCGTCAGCGTCGCCCTCAGCTCCTGCTCGCGGCCGTCGCGCACGACCGTCAGGGTCACCCCGCTGCCCACGGCCTTCTCGCGGATGGTCGCGGTCAGCGACTCGTACCCGGCGGTGAACTGCCCGTCCACGGACGTGATGACGTCGCCGGCGCGCACGCCCGCCTGCGCCGCCGGGGCGCCGTCGGTGACCTCGGCGACCTCCGCGCCGGTGCGGGTGACCCCGTCGGCGGTGACCGTGGCGTCCTGCTGCGCCAGGCTCACGCCCAGCCAGGCGTGCTCGGCGGTGCCGTCCGCCACGAGCTGGTCGGCGATCATCCGCACCTCGTTGGAGGGGATCGCGAAGCCCAGGCCGATGCTGCCGGACTGCGCGCTGGAGGAGGTGCTGCTCAGCGAGGCGATGGAGGAGTTCACGCCGATGACCCGGCCGCTGGAGTCCAGCAGCGCGCCGCCGGAGTTGCCCGGGTTGATCGCCGCGTCGGTCTGGATGGCGTTGGTGGCCACCGTCTCCGCGGTCGTCTGCTGCCCGTAGGGGCTGCCGAACGGGCTCTGCTGCTGGCCCTGCTCCTCGGCCGTGGTCAGCACCGGGCGGTCCACCGCCGAGACGATGCCGGTCGTCGCGCTGCCCGCCAGGCCCAGGGGGTTGCCCAGCGCCATGACCGCCTGGCCGGCGACGACCCGGTCGGAGTCGGCGAAGGTGGCCGCCCGCAGGTCGGCCGGCGGGTCCTGCAGCTGCAGGACGGCCAGGTCGGTGGCCGGGTCGGTGCCCACGACCGTGGCGCCGTACTGGCGCCCGTCGCTGAGGGTCACCGTGATCTGCGCGTTCGAGCCGGCGCCGCTGACGACGTGGTTGTTCGTCACGACGCGGCCGGAGGTGTCGTAGACGATGCCGGAGCCCTCGCCCGAGGCCGTCGAGGACGTCACCGCCACGGCGACCACGCTGGGGGAGACCGCGCTCGCGACGGCCTGCCAGTTCACCGTCGTCTCGCTGACGCCCTGGACCTGCGCGCTGCTCGAGCTCGCCGAGGTCCTCGCGGTGGTGCTGCCCTCCTGGCCGAAGGCGCCCAGCAGCCCGGCGGTCAGCGCGCTGGCCGCGACCGCGCAGGCCACCGCCACGCCCGTCACGCCCAGCCAGCCGGGGCGGCGCCCGCGACCGCCGCCACCCCCGCCGCCGGGGCCCTCGCCGCCCCCGTCGCCGGGGGGCGTGGGCCCGCCCGGCACCGACCACGGGTCGTGCTGCTGGTGGCCGTGGCCGCTGTGCAGCGGCTGCGTCGGCCAGCCGCCGCTGCCGGGGCCGGTGAGCAGGGAGCCGCCGGACGCCGCGGAGCTGGGGTCGGCGGTGCTGTGCTGGTCGTCGTGGCGGTTCATCCTCGTTCACCTCTGCTGGTGGTGGAGCTGGGGAGGTCCTGCGCGGGCCGCGGGAGCCCTCACCACCATTGACGGCCCACCGCCTGCAGGTGCTCCCGGAGCGGGCTGGAAACCAGCTGTGAATCGCGCGCTCAGCCGCGCGCGACGCCCCGGTCGCCGGCCGGGTCGCCGGTGGCCCCGCCGTCCGGGGCGCCGTCCGAGGCGCCGTCCAGGTCGCCGTCGGGGTCGTCGGGGCCCTCGGCCGGGTCCGCGGCCCAGGCCGCGGGCGCGGCCCGGAAGCGCACCCGGAACGTCGCCCCGCCGCCGGGGGTGGGCACCACCGCGACCGTGCCGCCGTGCCCGCGCACGATCGTGTCGACGATCGCCAGCCCCAGGCCAGAGCCGCCGCCGGTGCCGCGCCGGCGGGAGGCGTCCACCCGGTAGAAGCGCTCGAACACCCTCTCGGCCTCCTCCGGCCCCAGGCCCGGGCCGTGGTCGCGCACCTCCAGCACCGCCTCCGGGCCCGAGGGGCCCTCCACCCGGCCCACCGCCACCTCCACCGGCGTGCCCCCGGGGGTGTGGTGCAGCGCGTTGGCCAGCAGGTTCGTCACCACTTGCCGCAGGCCCGCCTCGTCGGCCATCACCACCGCCGAGGAGGGGCCGGTGCCCGGCCGCACGCCCTCCAGCAGCACCCGCCGCTGCGGCGCCAGCGCCCGCGCGTCGTGCACCGCGTCGGAGGCGACCACGACCAGGTCCACCGGCTCGGGGCGCTGCGCGCGCCGCCGCTGCGCCTCGTCCAGGCGCGCCAGCGCCAGCAGGTCCTCCACGAGCCGGCCCAGCCGGGTGGACTCGCCCTCGATGCGGCCCATGACGTGCGCGACGTCGGCCGGCTCGCGCACCGCGCCCTGCCGGTGCAGCTCGGCGAAGCCGCGGATC
The DNA here is from genome assembly GCF_050871925.1 of Kineococcus gurbantunggutensis. Classification (NCBI taxonomy): domain Bacteria; kingdom Bacillati; phylum Actinomycetota; class Actinomycetes; order Kineosporiales; family Kineosporiaceae; genus Kineococcus; species Kineococcus gurbantunggutensis. The sequence continues at coordinate 2,983 of NZ_JBJLSG010000237.1, read as the reverse complement.
GCGGCCAGCGGGGTGCGCAGCTCGTGGGAGGCGTCGGCGACGAAGCGGCGCATCTGCTCCTCCGAGCGCTGCTGGGCGCGGAAGGAGCCCTCGATCTGCGCCAGCATCGTGTTCAGCGCCTGCCCCAGCCGGCCGATCTCGGTGCTCGTGGGCTGCTGCGGCACCCGCCGCGACAGGTCGCCGGAGGCGATCGCGGAGGCCGTGCGCTCGATGTCGCCCAGCGGGCGGAAGGAGCGGCGGATCGCCAGCGCCGCCAGGCCGGTGCCCAGCAGCAGCACCGACGCGCCGGTGAGCAGCGCCACCGAGCGGTAGTCGGACAGCGTCTCCTCCACGCCGGTCAGCGGCAGGGCCACCGCCCCGTTCACGGTGGCGTCCGGGCCCGGGAACGCCACCACGCGCCACCGCCCGCCCGTGCCGGGCACCGTGAACGGCTCCCCGGCGCGCTCGGCGACCAGCTCCGCCGTCAGCGGCGGCAGGTCGGGGGCGTCCACGCACGGGCCGTCCAGGGTGGTGCGGGTGCACACCTCCGCGTAGCCGGTGCCGTCGGCGTCGGCCAGCAGCACGTAGAAGGACGGGAACGGCACGCGGCCCCCGCCGCGCTGCGACAGCTCCACCACCGAGGCCGCCGCGAGCCGGCCCTGCGCGGTCAGCTCGGTGTCGACCTGCTCGAGCAGGTTGCGCCGCAGCAGCGTCAGCGACACCGCGCCGAACACCGTCATCGCCACCAGCAGCAGCGCCACGGCGATGACGAGCAGCCGCGTCTGCAGCGGCACCCGCTCCTCGGCGCCGCGCACCCGCGCGCGCCAGCGGCCCGGGGCCGCGCCCCGGGCCCTCACGCGCCGGCGGGCGCGCGCAGCACGTAGCCGACGCCGCGCTTGGTGTGGATGAGCGGGTCCACGCCCTCGGTGTCCAGCTTGCGGCGCAGGTAGGAGATGTACGACTCCACGATCCCCGCCTCGCCGTTGAAGTCGTAGTCCCACACGTGGTCGAGGATCTGCGCCTTGGACAGCACCCGGTTGGGGTTGAGCATCAGGTAGCGCAGCAGCTTGAACTCGGTGGGGGACAGCTCCACGGGGCGACCGGCGCGGCGCACCTCGTGGGAGTCCTCGTCCAGCTCCAGGTCGTGGAAGGCCAGCCGGCCGGAGTCGGGGCCGGTGGGGCCGCCGGTGCGGCGCAGCACCGCGCGGATGCGCGCCACGACCTCCTCCAGGCTGAACGGCTTGGTCACGTAGTCGTCGCCGCCGACGGTCAGGCCCGTCACCTTGTCCGCGGTGTCGTCGCGGGCGGTGAGGAAGAGCACCGGCACCGGCCGGCCGCGCTCGCGCAGCTTGCGGGTGACGGTGAAGCCGTCCAGGTCGGGCAGCATGACGTCGAGCACGACGAGGTCCGGGCGCACCCTCTCGGCCAGCTCCAGCGCCTGCGCCCCGTCGGCGGCGGAGGTCACCTCGAACCCGGCGAAGCGCAGGCTCGTGGCCAGCAGCTCGCGGATGCTGGGCTCGTCGTCGACGACCAGGAGGCGGGCCTCCGGCTGGGTGTTCGCGCTCCTCACCCCAGGGAGTGTGCGCCCGCAGCCTGGGAACGCGCTGGGGACGCGCCGGGCACCGGGGCCGCGGCGGGGGCGCGCGGGCGCCGGGGCGCGGGCCCGCCGGGCGCGCCTGGCAGACTCGCGGGCGTGCTGCGCTCCGTCACCGCCACCCGGTACGTGCTGCCGCTGCGCGAGGGCGGCAGCATGCCGGGGCTGTGCGAGGCCGACGACCTGGGCACCTACGTGGTGAAGTTCCACGGCGCCGGGCAGGGCCGGCGGGTCCTGGTCGCCGAGGTGCTCGCCGCCCGCCTCGCCGCGGCCCTGGACCTGGACGTGCCCGAGCTCGTGCTCGCCGAGGTGGACCCCGTCATCGGCCGCGGCGAGCCGGACGAGGAGGTGCAGGACCTGCTGCTGCGCTCGCCCGGGGCCAACCTGGGCATGGACTTCCTGCCCGGCGCGCTGTCCTTCGACCCCGCCGTGGACCCGGTGGACCCGGCCTGGGCGGCGCGGGTGCTGTGGTTCGACGCGCTCGTGCTCAACGTGGACCGCTCCTGGCGCAACCCCAACGCGCTGTGGTGGGGCCGCCCCGCGAGGCCGTGGCTCATCGACCACGGCGCGGCGCTGTACTTCCACCACGACTGGCCGCGGGCGGCGGCCTCCGCCGCCCGCCCGCTGCGCCACGCCGAGGACCACCTGCTGCTGGGCGCCGCCGCCGACGTGACCGGGGTCGACGCGCGGTGCACCGCGGCGCTGACGCCCGACGTGCTGCGCGCGGCGGTGGACGACGTGCCGGAGGTGTGGCTGGAGGGCGAGCCGGGCTTCGCCTCGCCCGGCGAGGTGCGCGCGGCGTACCTGGAGTGGTTCACCGCCCGGCTGGCCGCGCCGCGCCCGTGGGTGGCCGAGCTGGCCCGCGTGCAGGGCGAGCGGCGGGGGGCTCGCCGTGGCTGAGGGCCTGGACGTCTACGAGTACGCCGTCGTGCGCGTGGTGCCGCGCGTGGAGCGCTCGGAGTTCCTCAACGCCGGGGTGCTGCTGTGGTGCCGCGCCCGCGAGCACCTCGCCGCCCGCACCGCGCTGGACGCCGACCGGCTGCGCGCCCTGGCCCCGGACCTGGACGCCGACGCGGTGGCCCGGCACCTGGCCGCGCTGGAGGGCGTGTGCGCCGGCGACCCCGCGGCCGGGGCCGCCGTCGCCGAGGCGCGCGGGGCGCGGTTCCGCTGGCTGACCGCCCCGCGCAGCACGGTGCTGCAGACCTCCCCGGTGCACTGCGGGCTGACCGCCGACCCGGCCGCGGAGCTGGAGCGGCTGGTGCGCGCCCTGGTCACCGGGCGCTGACCACCGGGCGCTGACCACCGGGCGCTGACCACCGGGCGCTGACCACCGGGCACCGGTCACCCGGTGCCGACCGGTGGGGCCGGACGCCGCCGGGGGCGGCCGGTGGAGCCGAGGCTCCACCGGCC
>NZ_JBJLSG010000236.1:0-5327 GCF_050871925.1 Kineococcus gurbantunggutensis | reverse complement strand
GGGGGTGGTGCCGGCGGGGGGCGGGGGGCGGGGGGGGGGGGGGGGGGGGGGCGGGGTCGGGTGCGCGGGGCTGCGGCCCGCCGGGCCCGCCGCCGCGCTGGACCCGGCCGAGGCGCTGGCGTGCGCGCGGCGCCTGGAGCGGGCGGTCGCCGAGCCGGTGCGGGTGGAGGCCTACGACGCGCGCGTGACCGCCAGCACCGGCGTGGCGCCGGTGCCCGCGGGGGCGGGCGCGGCGGCGGTGCCGGCGGTGCTGCGCGCGGCGGACGAGGCGATGTACCGCGCCAAGCGCGCCGGGGGCGGCCCCGTGCTGGCGCAGGCGCCCGCCGGCGGCTGAGGGCGGGCGCGCGGGGCCGGTGCGCCAGGATGCCGGGTGTGACCCGCACCCCCGACGCACCCCCGTTCGGCCTGCTCCTGGACGTCGACGGCCCCATCGCCAGCCCGGTGACCCGCACGGTCAGCGCGCCGGGCCTGCTGGACAGCCTGCTGGAGCTGCTCGCCGCGGGCGTGCCGGTGGTCTTCAACACCGGCCGCTCGGACGCCTTCCTGCGCGAGAACGTGCTCGCCCCGCTGCTGGCGCGGGGCCTGCCGGAGCGGGCGCGGCTGCACGCGGTGTGCGAGAAGGGCGCGGTGCACTTCTCGGTCGCGCCCGGGGGGGCCGGGCCGCTGCACGTGGACGCGGACGTGGCGGTGCCGCCGGCGGCCGTGCGGGCGCTGGAGGACCTGGCCCGGCGCGACTTCGCGGACACGATGTTCGTGGACGCCGGCAAGCACGCGATGGTCTCGATCGAGCAGCGCGTGGAGGTGCCCAGCGCGGCGTACCTGGAGGCGCAGGAGCGCTACGACGCGGCGGCCCTGGACGTGCTGGCCGGGCTGGGCCTGGGCGCGGAGCGCCGCGGGGTGCGCCGCCCGGACGCGGCGGGGCGGGTGGACTGGCGGGTGGACCCCACGATCATCTCCACCGACGTGGAGTCGGTGCTGCTGGGCAAGGACCGCGGCGCGGCCACCGCGCTGCGCCTGCTGGCGCAGGACGGGCCGCTGCCGCGGGCGTGGCGCACGGCGGGCGACTCGCGCACGGACTACGCGATGGCGGACTGGCTGCACGCGCAGGGCCACGAGGTCGCCCACGTGGACGTGCGCCCCGCCGACGGGGTGCCGCAGACCCCGTACCCGGTGCTGGCGTCGTGGCGCAGCGTGCACGACGTGGCGGGGGCGGCGTGGCTGGCGCGGCTGGCGGCGGTGGTGCGCGGCGAGGCGGAGGACGACGCCGGTTTCGACGAGCACCTCGCGGGCTGAGCCACCGCGCGCATACTGGGAGTGTGGAGTCGAGTGCGCACAGTCGCCTGAGGGGCGACCTCCCGGCGGGTGCGCGCCGCCCGGCCGCCCCCTCGGGGCGCTCGTGAGGGACCTGGAGCGGCTGCGCGCGGCGGTCGCCGACCCCGCGCGCCTGGCCGCGGTGGACGCCTGCGGCCTGGACGGGCCCGGACGGGTCGCCGACCTGGAGGACGTCGTCGCCCACGTGGCCCGCGTCCTGCGCGCGCCCGTGGCGGCGGTCGAGCTGGTGCGCCCGGGCCGGCACTCCTTCCCCGCCGAGCGGGGCCTGCGCGCGCGGGTCGCCGAGCTGCCCGACGAGCTCAGCCCCGGCGCCCACGTCATCGCCACCGGCAGGCCCCTGAGCGTGGTCGACGCCCGCGCCCACCCCGTCTTCCGCCACCACCCCTTCGCGGCGCGCGGCTCGGTGCGCTCCTACCTGGGCGTGCCGCTGTCCGACGAGGACGGCTTCGTGCTGGGCGCGCTGTCCGTGGCCGACCGGCACCCGCGCCGCTTCAGCGTCGAGGACCGCGAGGTGCTGCGCAGCCAGGCGCACCTGGTGCGCACCCTGCTGGCCCTGCGCCGCCGGGTCGCCGCGCACGAGCGCGACGCCCGCCTGCTCGAGGCGCAGCGCGACGTCCTGCAGGCGGTGGCCGCCGGCCACCCCCTGCCGCGGGTGCTGGACCGGCTGGCCCGCCACGTCGAGGCGCTGCTGGGCCCGGACGTGCTGTGCGGGGTGATGCTGCTCGACGAGGACGGCACCACCATGCGCGACGGCGCCGGCCCGAGCCTGCCGGCCGCCTACCGCGCCGCCGTGGACGGGCTGCCCGTCGCCGAGGGCGTCGGCTCCTGCGGCACTGCGATGCACCGCTGCGCGGTGGTGGCCAGCGACGACATCGCCACCGCCCCTGAGTGGGCCGACTACCGCGAGCTGGCCGCCGAGCACGGCCTGGCGTCGTGCACCTCGCTGCCGGTGCTGGACGGCGACGGCACCCCGCTGGGCACGTTCGCGCTCTACCGGCGCACCCCCGGGCCGGTGCCGGTGGACGGCGTGGTGCCGGCCCTGCGCGACTTGACGCGGGTGGCGGTCGAGCGCGACCGCTCCGGCCGGCAGCTGGTGCGCCTGGCCACCGTGGACACGGTGAGCGGGCTGCTCAACCGCGCCGCGTTCCTGGAGCGCCTGCGCGCCGTGCTCGCCGACCCGCCCGCCCCCGGGACCGTGCACGCCGTGCTGCTGTGCGACGTGGACCACTTCAAGCTGGTCAACGACTCCCTGGGCCACGCCGCCGGCGACGCCTACCTGGCCGCGGCGGCCGACGCGCTGCGCGCGGAGCTGCGCCCGCGCGACGTCGCCTGCCGCTTCGCCGGCGACGCCTTCACCCTCGTGCTGCCCGACGTGGAGCCGGGCGAGGTGCAGCGCGCCGCCGAGCGGGTGGCGGCGTGCTTCGCGCTGCCCGTGCACGTGCCCGGCCACGTGGTGCACCTGTCGGTCAGCACCGGCCTGACCACCAGCGCCCTGAGCGGCACCCGCGACCCGGACCTGCTGCTGCGCGACGCCGACGAGGCGATGCACGCGGCCAAGCAGTCCGGCCGCGCCCGCGTGCACCGCTACGACGCGGAGGTGCGCACCCGCTCGGCGTCCCGGCGCGAGCTGGCCCTGGCGCTGCGCGAGGCGGTGGGCACCGACGAGTTCCACCTGCACTACCAGCCCGAGGTGGACACCGTCTCGGGGCGTCTGGTGGGGTGCGAGGCGCTGCTGCGCTGGACGCGCCCGGGCGTCGGGCCGGTCCCGCCGGCGGAGTTCGTCCCCGTCGCCGAGGGCAGCGGGCTCGTCGTGGAGCTGGGGCGCCGGGTGCTCACCGGGGCCTGCGCCCAGCTGGCGCGCTGGCGCGCGGAGCACCCCGGGGCGCGGGAGCTGACCGTGTGGGTCAACGTCTCCCCGCACCAGCTCGGCGACGAGGGCTTCGTGGACGTCGTCGCCGCCGCCCTGGCGGAGGCGGACCTGCCGGGCACGGCCCTGGGCCTGGAGATCACCGAGTCGGCCGTCATGGTCGACCCCGAGGCGGCCCGCTCGATCCTGGGCCGGTTGCGCCGGCGCGGGGTGCGCGTGGCGATCGACGACTTCGGCACCGGCTACTCCAGCCTGGCGACGCTGCGCACCCTGCCGGTGGACGTGGTCAAGATCGACCGCTCGTTCACCGCGCGCCTGGGGGAGGGGCCCGGGGACCTGCGCATCGTGGACGCCGTGGTGTCCATGGCGCACGCCCTGGACCTGGTGGTCGTCGCCGAGGGCGTGGAGCACGAGCACCAGCGCCGGGCGCTGCGCGCGCTGGGCTGCGACCTCGTGCAGGGCTACCTGCTGGGCCGCCCGGCCCCGGCCGAGCGCTTCGAGGAGCTGCTGGCCGCCCGCGGCCGGGTCCCGGCCTGACCCCCGCGGGAGCGGCGGCGGTGTCGGCGGCGGGAGCGGCGGCGGGACCGGCGCTGGCCCCGCCGGTGCCCGCCGCCGCCTAAACTCTCGCCCCGTGGCTCGCGTCGACACCCAGTACGAGGACCTGCTGCGGCACGTCGCGGCGAACGGCACGCCGAAGGCGGACCGCACCGGCACCGGCACCCGCTCGTGGTTCGGCGCCCAGCTGCGCTACGACCTGACCGCCGGCTTCCCGCTGATCACCACCAAGCGGGTGCACTTCAAGTCCGTGGCCCTGGAGCTGCTGTGGTTCCTGCGCGGGGACTCCAACGTGCGCTGGCTGCAGGAGCGCGGCGTGAGCATCTGGGACGAGTGGGCCGACGAGCACGGCGAGCTGGGCCCGGTGTACGGCGTGCAGTGGCGCTCCTGGCCCACCCCGGACGGCCGGCACGTGGACCAGATCGCCCAGGTGCTGCACACCCTGCGCACCGACCCGGACTCGAGGCGCATGGTCGTCTCGGCGTGGAACGTGGCCGAGCTGGGCAGGATGGCGCTGGCCCCGTGCCACGCGCTGTTCCAGTTCCACGTCGCCGAGGGGCGCCTGTCGTGCCAGGTGTACCAGCGCAGCGCCGACCTCTTCCTCGGCGTGCCCTTCAACATCGCCTCCTACGCGCTGCTGACGCACCTGGTGGCCGACGAGGTGGGCCTGGCCGTGGGCGACCTGGTGTGGACCGGCGGGGACGTGCACGTCTACGACAACCACGTCGAGCAGGTCGCCGAGCAGCTCAGCCGCGACCCGCACCCCTTCCCCGAGCTGCGGGTGCGCCCGGCGCCGCTGCTGGAGCGCTCCTTCGAGGACCTGGAGCTGGTCGGCTACGCGCACCACCCGGCCATCAAGGCGCCGGTGGCGGTCTGAGCGGCGGGCGCGGGGCCGGGACGGGCGGCGCGGTGGGCGGCGCGGTGGGCGTGCTGGGGCTGGTGTGGGCGCAGTCCACCGACGGCGTCATCGGCGGGGGCGGGACCCTGCCGTGGCGGGTGCCGGAGGACACCGCGCACTTCAAGGCCCTGACCACGGGCACCACCGTGCTCATGGGGCGGGCCACCTGGGAGTCGCTGCCGCCGCGCTTCCGCCCGCTGCCGGACCGGCGCAACGTCGTGCTCACCCGCGACCGCGCCTACCGCGCCCCCGGCGCCGAGGTCGTGCACGACCTGGACGCCGCCCTGGACGCGGCGCTGGCCGCCGGGGACGTGTGGGTGGCCGGCGGCGGGCAGGTGTACCGGGCGGCGCTGGCGCGCGCGCAGCGCCTGGTGGTCACCGACGTCGACGTGCGCGTGCCCGGCGACACCACCGCCCCGCAGGTCGGGCCGGGCTGGGTGCTGCGCGCGCAGGAGCCCGCCGCGGGGTGGGCCACCTCCAGCGCCGGGCCGCGCTTCCGGATCAGGACGCTGGAGCGCGCGGCCGGCTGAGGACCGCGCTGGACCCCTCGCGCCGGCCGCCGCGGCGTGCGACCGTGGAGCCCCGGGGGGGGGGGGGGGGGGGGGGCGGCGGGGCGGGCGGGGGTGGTGGTGTGGGTGTTGGTCTCGCAATTCTAGTATTAGGACGCCGGCCAGG
>NZ_JBJLSG010000235.1:0-5399 GCF_050871925.1 Kineococcus gurbantunggutensis | reverse complement strand
GGATGCCCTTGACCTTGTTCGCGGCGATGGCCACGCCCATGCCGGTGCCGCACACGAAGATGCCGCGGTCGGCCTCCCCGGCGGCGATCTTGCGGGCGCCGGCCACGGCCACGTGCGGGTAGGCGGTCTTGTCGCTGTCGGAGCCCACGCCGACGTCGATGACCTCCTTCACGCGGGGGTCCTTGAGCAGGTCGGCCTTGATGGCGTCCTTGTAGCCCACGCCCGCCTCGTCGGCGGCGAGGACGACGCGCCACTGCAGCTCGGTCATGTCCTTCTCCTTCTCTCGGTGGGGTCGGCTCAGAGCCGGTCGGCGACGGTGCGGGTGACCAGCGCCAGCGACACGGCGCCGGCGTCGGGGTGGCCCAGGGAGCGCTCGGCCAGGGGGCGGGCGCGCCCGATCTGCGGGCGCAGGTCCTTGGTGGCCTCGGCCGCGGCGGTGGAGGCCTGCGCGGCCGCCGCCCAGGCGGTCTTGAGGTCGTCGCCGGCGCCCACGCGCTCGGCGAGAGCCTCGGCGAAGGGGACCTGCGCGTCGAGCATGGTCTTGTTGCCCACGCGCGCACCGGCCAGGCGCTGCACGGCCTCCACGGAGGCGCTGGCCCCGGCGGCGACCTGCTGCGCGGTGGGGGCGGCGGTGTCGCCGAGCTGGTCGGCGAAGGCGTGCAGCAGCACGCCCCAGATGACGCCGGAGGTGCCCCCGGCGCGGTCGGCCCAGGCGCCGCCGGCCGCGGCCAGCGTGGCGGCGGCACCGGCGCCGGCGTCGGCGGCGCGGCGCGCGGCCTGCGCGGCGGCGACCGAGCCGTTGACCATGCCGGTGCCGTGGTCGCCGTCGCCGGCGATGGCGTCGATGCGCCCCAGCTCGGCCTCGGCGTCCTTGAGCGCGTCGCGCACGGCCTCGATCAGGGCGGCGACCTTCTGGCCGGCCTCGGCGGCCTCGGCCGGGGTGCCGGAGTAGTCCGCCACCTCGTCCTCGGGCACCTGGTACACCGGCGCCGGGGTGGTCTCGATGACCGGCCCGACGGACAGCGCCGGGCACTGGGCCGGGGCGCTCCACAGCGTCTCCAGCTCCTCGTCCAGCCAGGTCACCGTCAGCGAGGCGCCGGCCATGTCCAGGGAGGTGACCAGCTCGCCGACCTGCGGGGCGACGATCTCGTAGCCGGCCGCGCGCAGGCGCTTGGCGATCGGCCCGTAGAGCAGGAAGAGCTCCTCGTACTTCGTGGAGCCCAGGCCGTTGACCAGCACGGTGATGCGCCCGGTGTCCGGGGCGCCGGCGGGCTTGCCGTCCAGCACGCGCTGCACGAGCAGCTCGGCGATCTCCTCGGGGGAGCCGATGGGCTCCTCGGAGATGCCGGGCTCGCCGTGGATGCCCAGCCCGACGCCCATGTGGCCCTTGGCGACCGTGAAGAGCGGCTCGGACTCGCCGGGCAGGGTGCACCCGGCGAAGGCGATGCCCATCGAGCGGGTCAGGTCGTTGGCGTGGCGCGAGACGCGCACGACGCCGTCGAAGTCGTAGCCGGCCTCGGCGGCCGCCCCGGCGATCTTGAAGGCGACGACGTCGCCGGCGATGCCGCGGCGCTGGCCGTTGGCGCCCTGGCCCTCGGAGGCCACGTCGTCGGTGACCACGAGCAGCTCGGCGGGGATGCCCTCGGCGCGCAGGCGCTCGGCGGCCAGGCCGAAGTTGAGGATGTCGCCGGCGTAGTTGCCGAAGCCCAGGACCACGCCGCCGCCGCGGTTGGCGGCCTTGGCCACGTCGTAGACCCAGCGGGTGGAGGGCGAGGCGAAGACGTTGCCGCACACCGCGCCGTCGGCCAGGCCCGGGCCGACGTAGCCGGCGAAGGCCGGGTAGTGCCCCGAGCCGCCGCCGACGACCACGGCGACCTTGCCCTCGGGGGTGGCGGTGGAGCGGACCACGCCGTGGGGCACGGGCTGCACGTACTGCGCGTACAGGTCGGTGAAGCCGGCCATCGCGTCGTCCACGAACGAGGACGGGTCCCCGAAGATCTTCGTCATGTCGAACGGTCTCCTTCGATCGCTCAGAGGGTGCGGAACGGCGCCCAGGCCGTCTGCTTGGGCAGCACGCGGCGGATGTACTCGCGGTTGGTGGCACCGACGCTGATGCTGTCGCCGCCGTAGTGCTCCACGCAGAACGTCCCGCGGAAGCCGGACTCGAGCGCGATGGCGATCGCCTTGCGGTAGTTGATGGTGCCGAACTCCAGCGGCGCGGGGTGCGTGCGCACCGAGCCGGTGCTGGGCTCCTCGTCGCGGTAGTAGTTCTTCAGGTGCCAGTAGTTGGTGTGCGGCAGCATCTTCGCCGCGATCTCCTCCCACGGCTCCACGGGGCGGTGCAGGCGCCAGATGTTGCCGAAGTCGGGGTTGAGGCCGACGTTGTCGTAGCCCACCTCGTGGATGAACCGCACGGCCGAGTCGGCGGTGCCGAGGTAGGTGTCCTCGTACATCTCCAGCGCGATCTGCACCCCCACCTCCTGGGCGTGCCGGGCCAGCTCCTGGATCTTCTTCACCGCGGTGCGGCGGGCCTCGTCGGAGAAGTCGTCGGCGTAGCCCGGCTCCAGCCAGAACCACAGCGCCTTCGCCTGCGCCGGGGTGAAGCCGCGCATGAAGCCGAAGTTGACCAGCGGGATGCCGATGGCCGCGCACGCGTCGATGGCGCGGTGCGAGTAGGCGAGGTTCTCGTCGGCCTTCTCGTGGTCCATGACGCTGCGGCGCGAGGTGGAGAACGCCGGGATGGTCAGGCCGGCGGCGCGCACGGTGCGCGCGAACTCCTGCAGGCGCTCCGGGGACAGGTCCGCGATGCGGATCCAGGTGTCCGTCGGGTCGATGCTGGTGTAGCCGGCGTCGGTCATCACCTCGAGGGTGGCCGCCCAGCCCTCGGCGGGCTGGTCCTGCACGGTCGTGCCGTCGGGCAGCACGTGCGGGTGCGGCATCATCGGGACGGTGATCGGCCAGTTCTCGCGCGTCAGCGTCTCGGGGTAGCCGTCGAAGACGGTCGTGCGCTGGGTGGGCTGTGCGGCGTCGTCGCTCACGTATCGCTCCATCGGGACTCCGGGTCCCAGATTCTATAGAAAATCAGGACGTGGAGCAGAGTGCCCCACGACCGCCCAACTGTCAACGGCGCCCGCGCGTGCCCGGCCCCCTCAGCCGGGCGCGGCGCGCTCGAGCACCGCCCGCAGGTGCACCCGCATCGCCTCCGCGGCCGCGCCGGCGTCGCGCGCCTCGAAGGCCCGCACGATCGCCTCGTGCTCGGCGACGGACTCCGCGGAGTCCGGCACGTGCTGCTCGACCTGGTGCAGGCGCTGCACGAAGCCGCGGAAGGAGTCCAGCGTGCGCACGATGAACGGGTTGCCGGTGCCCTCGGCCACGAGCTCGTGGAAGGCCCAGTCCGCGGCCAGGTAGTCCTTGAAGCCGCTGTAGCCGGGGCCGGTGGGGGCGCGGCGCTGGCGCTCCACCGCCGCGTGCAGCCGCGCCACGAACGCGTCGTCGGCGCGGTCGCAGGCGCGCTCGGCGTTGCCCGGCTCCACCAGCAGGCGCACGTCCACCAGCTGCGCCAGCTCGCGCGCCGACAGCAGCGGCGCCGCCCGGTACCCGCGCCGCGCGCTGCGCACCACCAGGCCGGTGCCCTCCAGGCGCGCCAGCGCCTCGCGCACCGGCGTGGCCGAGACCCCCAGCCGGTCGGCCAGGCCCTGCGTGCGCAGCGCCGCGCCCGGTTCGACGCCGCGGCTCATCAGCAGCTCCAGCAGCGCGTCGTGGACGGCGTCGGTGACCCCGCGGTGCTCCTCGGCCGTCCACGAGGACGGCCCGTCCGGGCGCGCGAGGGACGCGGCGCCGGGTGGTGGGGTTCCCATGGCACGGGGACGTTACCGCCCGTGCCGGGCCCGGCCCGCGCACCCGCCCGGGGCCGTCTAGCGTGGCGCGCGTGAGCACCCAGGACAGCGCGGCGGGGAACGAGCGGCAGGCGGACGGGCGCGGGGGCGGCGGGCTCGCCGCGCAGGCCCGGCAGGAGGCGCAGGACGAGGTCGTCGACCTCGCCCGCGACCTGATCCGCATCGACACCTCGAACTACGGCGACGGCTCCGGCCCCGGCGAGCGCGCGGCCGCCGAGCACGTCGCGGCCCTGCTGCACGAGGTCGGCCTGCAGCCGGAGTACCTCGAGGGCTTCCCCGGCCGCGGCAACGTCGTGCTGCGCATCCCCGGCGACGAGCGCGGCACCGCCGAGCGCGGCGCGCTGCTGCTGCACGGCCACCTCGACGTGGTGCCCGCCCGCGCCGCCGACTGGAGCGTGGACCCCTTCGCCGGCGAGGTCGCCGACGACTGCCTGTGGGGGCGCGGCGCGGTGGACATGAAGGACATGGACGCCATGCTCCTGGCCGTCGTGCGCGACCTGGCCCGCACCGGCCAGCGCCCCCCGCGCGACCTCGTCGTGGCGTTCCTGGCCGACGAGGAGGCCGCCGGCGTGCAGGGCGCGGAGTGGCTCGTGCACCACCGCCCCGACCTGTTCGAGGGCGTCACCGAGGCCGTCAGCGAGGTGGGCGGCTTCTCCGTCGACCTCGACGGCCGGCGCGCCTACCTGCTGCAGACGGCCGAGAAAGGCCTGGCCTGGCTGCGCCTGGTGGCCCACGGGCGCGCCGGGCACGGCTCGCAGGTCGGCACCGACAACGCCGTGACGCGCCTGTGCGCGGCCGTGGCCCGCATCGGCGCCCACGAGTGGCCGATCGAGTACACCGCCACCGTGCGCGAGTTCCTCCAGGGCGTCTCGGAGATCACCGGGGTGCGCTTCGACGAGGACGACCCCTCCGCGCTGCTGGCGAAGCTGGGCACCACCGCGCGCTGGGTGGGCGCCACCCTGCAGAACACCGCCAACCCCACCGTGCTGGAGGCCGGGTACAAGCACAACGTCATCCCCGGCACCGCCACCGCGCTGGTCGACTGCCGCTTCCTGCCCGGCCGGCAGGAGGAGCTGCTGAGCACGATCCGCGAGCTGGCCGGCGAGCGGGTGGACGTGGAGACCGTCAACGAGAGCGTGGCGCTGGAGACCGGCTTCGCCGCGCCGCTGGTGGACCGCATGCGCGACGCGCTGGAGGTGGAGGACCCCGGCGCCGCGGTGCTGCCGTACTGCCTCGCCGGCGGCACCGACAACAAGTCCTTCTCCCACCTGGGCATCCGCGGCTACGGCTTCGCCCCGCTGCGGCTGCCCGCGGGCATGGACTTCGCCGGGATGTTCCACGGCGTGGACGAGCGGGTGCCGCTGGACGCGCTGCGCTTCGGGGTGCGGGTGCTGCAGCGCTTCGTGGCCACCTGCTGAGGCTCCGCGGCCACCTGCTGGACCCGCCGGCCCCGCCGGCGGCCCCCCGCCCGGGGGGGGGGTCCCGGGCGCCGGGGGGGGCGGG
>NZ_JBJLSG010000234.1:0-5436 GCF_050871925.1 Kineococcus gurbantunggutensis | reverse complement strand
GCCGTCGGGTGCGCGTGCAGAGCGCTGCAGCGTTAAGCCCGCACCCCCCACGCCCCCCCCCCCCCCCCCCCCCCCCCGCCCCCCCGCCCCCCCCCCCCGCCCCCCCCCCCCCCCTCCCCCCGGTCCCGGTCAGGACGCCGGTGAGGGCGATCGCTGCGGCGGCGGTGCGGATCCTCGCGGTGGTGCGCTTCATGCCGGCTCCATGTCCACGTCCTGGGGGAGCGGTGCGCCGCCTCGACGTCGGCGCACCGGTGACCCGCCCGGGGGCGGGTCCACTGGCCCGGCGCCGCGGGGCGTCGTCGTCCCGGTGCGACGGTGCACTCCCCGGACGCCGACGCCGAATGGCGCCTGTTGCGGTGACGAGCGTCCAGCCTCCTGTCGCGCGTGTCAACCGTGGACCACCGCCGCGTCCCCGACCGCGGTGCGTACTGTGGTGCGCCCGGCCGGGCGGTGCAGGAGGAGGCGGAGCGTGCAGCGGAGCGACCTGCCGCGCGCCCGCACCGGTCCCGAGCCGCAGCTGCTGCTCACCTCGCTGCTGGGGGACTTCTGGTACTGGCGCGACGAGCACATCCCCTCCAGCGCCCTGGTGCGGCTGCTGGCCGAGTTCGGCACCAGCGCCGACGGCGCGCGTGCGGCCATGCGGCGCCTGGCCTCCCGGGGCCTGCTCACGGTGAGGCGCAGCGGACGCGCGACGGCCTACGGCATCCCCGCGCGCACCGCTGCGGTCGTCGTGCAGCGCACCCACCGGCTGCTGACCTTCGGCGCCCAGCCCCCGCCGTGGGACGGGACGTGGACCGTGGTCACCTTCTCGGTGCCCGAGAGGGCCCGCGAGCTGCGCGCCGCGCTGCGGGCCCGCCTGCGGCTGCTGCGCTTCGCCGCGCTGCACGACGGCGTATGGGTCTGCCCCCACGACAGCGCCGCGGCGGCCCGTGCCCTGCTGGACGAGCTGGGCGTTCGCGCGTCCGCCGTGCTGCGCGCCAGCGAGGTGCTCAGCACCACCTCCTCCGGTCTCCGGGCGGCCTTCGACCTGGAACCGCTGGCGCAGGAGTACCGCGAGTTCACCCGGCGCTACGAGCCCCTGCTCGCCGCCGTCGAGCACGGGCGCACCGGTCCGGCCGAGGCGCTGCGCGCGCGCACGGAGCTGCGCGTGGACTGGCGGCGCTTCCCCGAGACCGACCCGGACCTGCCCCAGGCCCTGCTGCCCGCCGACTGGCCCCGGCAGCGGGCTCAGGCGGTCTTCGTGTCGATCTACGACCGGCTCGGGCCGCCGGCCGAGGCGCGCTTCCGCGAGGTCCTGGCCCAGTCGGACCCCGAGCTCGCGGTCCTCGCGCGCCACCACGACTCCGCCGGGATCGCCGAGCTCTTCGCCCAGCTCGGCGACCTGCGCCCGTCGGGGGACACCCCCTTCGAGCGGGCGGTCGAGCAGCGCCGCCTGCGCGAGGCGTCGTCCCGCTGAGGCGGTGTCCGCATGAGGGGGCACCCGCTCGGGCCCCCGGCTGGAGTTCCCCACCCGTCCGCGGGACCGCTCGCCCCCGCGCACCGCGAGCGGTCCCGGGGGCGTGCGGAACGGCGGCGCAGCGGCTCGACCCGAGTCCGGCGCGGCGTCGTGGGCGAGCGCGGTGCCTCTACGCTGACGCCGTGGACCGACCGACCACCGGCGTGCTGCGCGGGGTGCGCAGCGCCGTGGTGACGGTCGTGGTCGTCGGTCTGGCCGCCACCGCCCACGTCGCCGGCGGCGGGCACGCGCCCTCCGGGCCGGTGGCGGGTGCCGTGGTGGTGGCCGTGGCGCTGGCCGTGCACCTGCTGACCCGCTGGCGGCTGAGCGCTCCCGGGGTGTTCGCGCTGCTGGCCGGTGGCCAGTGGCTCCTGCACCGGGTGTTCACGGCGCTGGACTCCGCCCGCACCGGGCCGCTGGACGCCGGGGCGCTGAACGCGGTGCCGGTGGGCCGGCTGGCCCACGCGCACGCCCTGGCCGCGGGGGCGTCGTGGACGGCCGCGCCGTCGGCGGCCCCGCACGGCACGGTCTCGCCGGCGGTGGGCGCGGTGCACGCCGCCGGCGCCGCCGGGGTCGAGGTCGGGCCCTGGGTGCTGACGCCCATGCTCGTCGCCCACGTGGTGGCCACCGTCCTCGCCGCGCTGGTCCTGGCCGGCGCCGAACGCGCGCTGTGGCGGTTGTGGGCGTGGTTGTCGCCGCTGGTGGTGCTCCTGCTCGCGCCCCTCCAGCCCGTCGCGGGGCGCCTGCCCCGCGCGCCCCGGGCGGCCCTGGAGCGCCGGCCGGTGCACGAGGTGCTCCTCGGCCGGAGCCTGCTCCGGCGCGGTCCACCGGTGCCCCTCGCGCGCGCCTGAACCTGCACCGGTCGCCGCCGGTCCCGTCGGGGACCCGCAGCGCCGGTGGTCGCGGGCGGCGCGTGCGAGGTCACCGCCGACCACCTCGACCACCCCGCCCACCGGGCGGCGCGTCCTGGCCACCTCCCCGCCACCGGTCCGACCGGTCCCGGCGCGCCGGGCTGCTCCAGCGCTCCGCGCCTCGCCGCGCGCGTGTGCTGCGACGTCCTGCGCCGCGGCGTCGTCGCGCTGCGACGTCGCGCGCCGTGGACGGCAGGGGGAGGCCGCGCACCGCGCCGCCGACGGGCACCTCTCGTGAGGAGACCCACCGTGTCCGCCGACGACCTGCTCACCCCTGTTCCCGGGACCTGCCCGGCACCCGCGCCGCCCACCCCGCCGACACCGTCGACGTGGGCGCGGGTGCGCCCGCTGGTGCTGCGCCTGCACTTCTGCGCCGGGGTGCTCATCGCCCCGTTCCTGCTCGTGGCCGCGCTCAGCGGCACCCTGTACGCCGCCACCCCGCAGCTCGAGGAGGCCCTCTACCGCGACCAGTTGCACGTCACCCCCTCGGCCTCCCGGCTCCCGCTGGCCGAGCAGGTCCAGAACGCCGTCGACGCCCGCGGCGGGGCCGAACCCGTCGCGGTGCGGCCCGCCCCCACGGCCTCGGACACCACCCGGGTGCTGTTCTCCGACCCGTCCTCGGGCGAGTCCGAGCGCACCGCCGTCTTCGTCGACCCCGGCACCGGTGAGGTCCGCGGGCAGCTGACGGTGTACGGGACCAGCGGGGTCCTGCCGCTGAGGACGTGGGTGGACCAGTTGCACCGCGACCTGCACCTGGGCGAGCCCGGGCGCCTGTACAGCGAGCTGGCCGCCTCGTGGTCGTGGGTGCTGGCGCTGTCCGGGGTGGGGTTGTGGGTCGCCCGCCAGGTCGGCGCACGCCGCTCCGCAACTGCCGCTACCACCGGGACCGCCGGCGACGGTGGGCCCGCGGGCCGGCGCGGCGGCGCGCTGCGGCAGGTCCTGGCGCCCCGCGGCGGCGGGGCGGGAGCCGGCCGGGGTGGCCGGGGCCGCACCCGCGCCCTGCACGCCGTGGTCGGCACCTGGATCGCGGTGGGGCTGCTGGCCCTGTCCGCGACGGGGCTGACGTGGTCGGCCCACGCCGGCGCCCGCGTCAGCGAGCTGCGCAGCGCCCTGTCCTGGGAGACCCCGGCGGTGGACACGACCCTGCCCGGTGCCGGGCACGAGGGGCACACCGGGCACGAGGGGCACGGGTCTGCTCCCGGCGGTGACCCGGGTGCCCCCGGGGCCGGGGGTGCCGGCGTGGCCGGCCTGCCAACCGGCGCGCCCGCAGCGGTGAGCCCGCCCGCGTTCGCGGAGGTCCTGGCCACCGCGCGCGAGGCGGGGCTGACCGCCGGCAGGATCGAGGTGAAGGCCCCCGCCGGGGCCGGCGCGGCGTGGAGGGTCGACGAGATCGACCGCTCCCTGCGCACCCGGGTCGACTCCGCCGCCGTCGCCGTGAGCACCACCGCGGGGGGAGACCTGCACGGTCGGGTCCTGGACGTCGTGCGTTTCGAGGACCACCCGTTTCCGGCCAAGCTGGCCCGCTGGGGCATCGACCTGCACACGGGTTCCTTCGGGTGGGGCAACCAGCTGGCGCTGCTCGTGCTGGGGCTGGGGTTGAGCGCGGTCATCGTGTGGGGCTACCGGATGTGGTGGCAGCGTCGTCCCGACCCCGCCCGGCGCCTGTCGGTCGGCCCGCCCGCCCACCGCGGCGCGTGGCGGCGGGTGCCGGTGCCGGTACTGGTGGCCGTGGTCCCGGTGACCCTCGCGCTCGGGTGGGCGCTGCCGCTGCTGGGGGTTTCGCTGCTGGTCTTCCTCGTCCTCGACGTCGTCCTCGGTCTGGCCCGCAGCGCCCGGTCCCGCCGTCCCGGCGGCCCCTCCTCGAGCGCTCCCGCGTCGACCGGCGGGAGCACCCCGTGATCCTCGCGCCCTGCGCAGCGCGTGGAGGTGACGACGCGGGTTCGCGCCCGGCGGGCACCTGGCCCTCGGCACGCACCTCGACGGCCACGGGCGGGCGGGTTCCGGGGGTGGGTTCTTCAGCGGGTGCCGGGCGGTGCCGATGACCCGCTCACAGGTCGATGCCGCACCGGCTCGACGCCGTACCGGTGAAGGAGTCGCCGATGTCCGCTGTGCGCAACCTGAAGATCGCGCCCAAGCTGTTCGCCGCCTTCGGGGTGGTGTGCCTGCTGCTGGCCGCGGTGGTCGCGGTGGGCATCAACCGGCTGGGCTCCTCCCAGGCGAACCTGCAGACGCTCTCCGGCAGCGGGATGGCCTCGGTGCGGACCATCGGGCAGGTGCAGGTGGCGTACCTGAGCGTGCGCATGGACCTGGCCAACGCCGCACTGGCCCTGGACGCCCGAGGCACCCAGGCCGCGCTGGAGAAGATGGCCGCCAGCGACGCCGCGTACGACCAGGCGTGGCAGGCCTACCTGGCCTCCTCCCCGAGCACCAGCCCGGCCCAGCGCGACGAGCTGGCCGGTCTGCTGAGCCGGTACCGCAGCGCGCGCGAGGACCTCATCCCGCTCGTGCAGGCCAACGACGTGGCCGGCTTCATCGCCCTGCGGGCGACGACCACCACGCCCATCACCGACGAGTACATGACCCACCTGACCGAGATGGCCCAGGAGGAGACGCAGGCCGCCGCGGACATGGCCGCCGCCGGCGGCGAGGACTACCACCGGGCGGTGCTCGTCCTGCTGCTCATCGGCGCGCTGGCGCTGCTGGTCGCCGCGGTGGTGGCGACCTCGGTGGCCCGCTCCATCTCCCGACCGGTCGCCCGCACCCTCACCGTCGTGCAGGGCCTGGCCCACGGCCGCCTGGACCAGCGCGTGCACCACAGCGCTCGTGACGAGGTCGGCCAGCTGGCCGCCGCGGTGGATGCCACCATGGACAACCTCACCGGCACCATGCGCCGCATCGCCGGCGCCTCCACCACCCTGGCCGCCTCCTCCGAGGAGCTCTCCGCGGTGGCCACCCAGCTGTCCTCCGGGGCGGTGCAGGCCTCCAGCCAGTCCCAGGTCGTCTCCGCCGCGACCGAGGAGATCTCCGCCT
>NZ_JBJLSG010000233.1:0-5477 GCF_050871925.1 Kineococcus gurbantunggutensis | reverse complement strand
GGCGCACCCCGGTGGCCGGGGTGCGCCGGGTGGCGCGTCACGGCACCGGCCGGACCTCCACCCAGCCCAGCTTGCCGTTGACCCCGCCGACGCCGTCGAGGGTCAGGCGCCCGTCGTCCACCACGACCCGGGCCGAGCCCGTGGCGAAGCGGGCGGTGCTGGTGGGCGTCGTGGGCGGCACCACGGTCGCCTGACCGGGACGGCCGCGCTCGGCGGTCAGCACGTACGTGGAGTTCCACGCGGTGGCGTCCCCCACGCCGGCGCTGACGTCGTACGTGCCGTTCGGCACGTCCAGCTCCCACGCCCCGCGCCCCGGTGCGGCGCCGCCGCTGGCCGAGGTCGCCTGGAAGAGCAGCAGCGAGTCCGAGCGCTGGTCGGGAGAGAGGGAGGAGCCGCGCACGCGGCCGTTGCCCACCAGGGACAGCGGCTGCCGGGTGCTCTCGTCGACCCAGCCGCGGCCCTGCGCGGCGGAGTACGCCTGGCCGGAGTCGCGCACGTGCCCCGGCGCGAGCGGGCCGGTGGCGGTGGTGAAGTCCACCAGCGTCGCCGCCGGCCCGCCCGCCGGCACCACCCGCACGAAGTCCAGCTTGGTGTTGCTGCCGCCGGTCGCGTCCAGCGACAGCGAGCCGTCGCTGACGCGCACCCGCACGGTGCGGGTGCTCCAGGGCGCCGCCGCGGTCGGCACGTAGCCGTCGACGACGACCGCCTGGTCGGCCGTCCCGGACTCGGCGACGACCCGGTGCCGGGAGTTCAGCGCCGTCGGGTCGCCGACGGCGACGGTGACGTCGTACAGGCCGTCGCGCAGCGGCGTCACCCAGCGCCCGGGGGTCCTGGTGCCGCTGCCCGCCGGCGCCTGCAGCATCACGTGGCTGAGGTAGCGGGCGTCGGGCGCGGCCGCGGAGCTGCGCAGGCGGGTGTTGGCGCGCAGGTCCAGCGGGTTGCCGGTGGTGTCCAGCCAGCCGGCGCGCCCGTCGAACGGGGCCCCGGCGTCGCGGGTGTAGCCGGCCGGGACGGCCGCGGAGGCCGGCCCGAAGCTGACCGCGACCGACGTGGCGCTCGGCTGCTCCACCTGCGCCGGCTTCAGCAGCGTCACGCGCCCGGCGGCCAGGTCGGTCTCGGCGAGGTACTCCGCGACGTACACGTCGCCGCTGACGGGGTCGGCGACCACGCCCAGGGGGTTCTCGAACACCAGCCGCTGCCCGGGGGTGGCGGCGTCGGTGACGGTGGCGAACGAGGTCGGCTTCCCGGCGGCGTCCACGCTCACCGCCAGCAGGTCGTCGCCGTTGGAGTACTCGGTCAGCAGCAGGCTGCCGCGCAGCTTGCCGCCGAAGGCGGCCGCGCTGCGGTACTCGGCCAGGCCGTTGGCGGAGCGGTGCACGCCCAGGTTGAGGTCGGGCGCCTGCCACTGCGGGTCCGGCCGCGTGCCCACCGGGTACTGCCGCACCTCCCACGGGTCCACGCCGCTGCCGGGGTTGGCCCCGTTGAGGACGTAGTGGCCGGTGGAGGGGTTGGGGTGCCCGTAGTACTTCCCGGCCTGCACGCGGGTGAGGTAGTCCGCGTAGGCGGGCAGGTTCTTCAGCTGCGCGGGCGTGCCGCCGGGCGGCACCGGGGTGTTGCCGCCGTCGGCCGACTCGTTGACGGGGGCGTACAGCTGCCCGTTGCTGCCCCACAGCAGGGCGTAGGGGTTGCGCACCCCGGAGGCGTGCACGCGCACCGGTGCCCCCGCGGCGTCGGGGTCGTACCCGACGGCCGGGGCGGAACCCGGCACCGCCGGCGTGCCGGGCGGGTCGGTGTTGACGTTGACCGGCGTGCCCGGGCGGAACTTCGTCGTGTCGCGCACGTCGGCGACCAGCACCGCCGCGGACAGCGGTTGCTCGCCCAGGTCGCCCCAGTACACGTCGGTGTCGCCGTAGGCGGTGTTGGCGCCCTGGGCGATGTAGAGCCGGCCGTCGGGGCCGAAGGCGGTCCCGTTGGTCATGTGGTCGTAGCGCGAGCGCGGCAGCCCGACGACGACGTCGGAGGCCGCGGCGCTGCTCAGCGGGGCGCCGGGCTGCAGCCGCAGCCGGGAGACCTTCCCGGAGGAGGGCGGGGCGTCGGCGTAGACCGGGAAGTTGTTCGTGACGTAGAGCGCGTCCGGGTCGGCGGGGTCGAAGGTCAGCCCGGTGATGATCCGGTCGCCGAAGGGCTTGGCCGACTCCACCGCGCCCAGCGTGCCGTCCGCCGCGCGCGAGTAGCGCAGGACCTGCCCGGTGTAGGTGCCCACGTACAGGCGCCCGTCGGGCCCCAGCGCCATGGCCGAGGGCTTGGCCACGCCCACCGAGCCCGCGCGCCGGAAGGCGTAGGGCGAGACGGGCGGCGAGCTGGCGGAGGTGCGGAACGTGCTGCCGTAGGTGGTGAAGGCGCGCCCGTCGGTGTCGCGCAGCGCCGTCGTCGTCCGCACCGTGTACGTGGTGCTCGCGGCCAGGTTGCGCGAGGGGGTGAAGCTGATCGTCCCGCCCGCGGCGTCGCCGTTGAGGGTCAGGGGCACGTCGCCGTCCGGGCCGATGAGGCGGACGCTCTCCTCCGTGCTGGTGGTGTCGTCCACCGGCGCGGTGACGGCCATGCTGATGGAGGCGTCCAGGGGCACGTTCGTCGTGCCGTCCGCCGGCAGCGTGCCGGTGATGCGCGGGCCGGGGACCTGCGGCGCGGCCGTGGAGGGCCGGATGGTCACCGAGGCGAGCTTGGTGTTCACCCCGCCGGTGGCGTCGAGGGTCAGCCGGCCGTCCTGCACGGCGACGACGGCGGTGCCCGTGGCGGTGGGCTGCGCCGCGCTCGGCTCGAAGTCCGCGACGGTGCTCACCTCCTCCACGACGACCCGGTGGGTGCTGTCCAGGCAGCAGTAGGCGCCGGTGGCCGTCTTGCCGGTGTCGCCGACCCCGACGCTCACCTCGTAGGTGCCGTTGGGCAGGGCGTACTCCCAGCGGCCGCCGGCGACGACCATGCCGGAGCTGTTGGGGCGCTGCAGGTGGATGAAGTTCGAGGCGGGCCCGCTGCCGCCGCGCTGGCGCGTCTCGGCGCTCAGGTCCCTGGGCGTCTGGTCGGTGAACGACACCCAGCCCCAGCCGCGCGCGGCGTCGTAGGGGGCTCCGGTGTCGACGGTCCAGCCGGCGGGTGCCGCCGAGCCGGCCGGTGCGAAGTCGATGCTGGCGGTGGTCGGCGGCGCCGCCTGGGCCGCGGGCGCCACCAGGCCCGCGGGGACGGTGCTGCCGAGGACCAGGGCGCTCACCGCCAGGCCCGTGGTTCTGCGGTGGGAAGTTGCCATCAGGTGTCCCTCGGTGTTCCTCGATCGGTGCGGGCTGTCCCCGCGACGGGGGGCGAGGGCTTTCACGCCCCGGGGGCGCCGCGTGCTCGAAGCGGCACGACCGTAGCAAGGCGTAGCGGAGCCTAGGGCGTTCGTGACGGTTTCCGGCGGGAATTTCCCGGTGCCCGGGACGACGCTCAGCAATGAGTGACGAAATGCGTACTGGTGGTAATCCGTCCGGGTGAACGCGCGGCCCGCGCCCCGTTCGCGCCGCCGCTGGGGCGCCCGCGCCGCGTCACCACCCGTTCGGCCCGCGGGCGCCCGCTGAGCGGTCACGGACGCGCCGGACGGGGCCCCCGCCGGCCGGCCCCGTTGCGCCGCACGGGGCGCGGACGGACCGGATCACCCCGTGATCGTCACACTCAGTCACCGTTACGCGACCGATCGGGTGGTCCTGGGCCCGGCGGTGCGCTTTCCCGTGAGGTCCCGGTCAAGGCCGGGCCCGCATCCCCCGAACCCTTTCACGTCGGCGCTTCCGGTGCCGTCCGGGCGGAAGAACCGTCGCCGACTCGTTCACTTTTTCCAGGGAAGGGCACCTTCGATGAGCGTCAAGACCGTCAAGGCCACCAAGCGCCGCAACCGCCTCACCTCGATCGCCGCTGCGGTCGCCACCGCCGGGGCCTCGCTGCTCATCGGCGTCGGCGTCGCCGCTCCCGCCTCGGCCGGCGAGGACGTCGCCACGGGTGTCTTCTCCGCCGGCTCGCGCGGTCCGGTGACCGAGTGGGGCCAGTGGGTCGGCAGGGACGTCGAGGTGACGACCGCCTTCCTGCCCCAGATGACCTGGAAGGACATCTCGGAGTGGCAGTGGGGGATCGGCCTGTACAAGGACCGCTACCACCGCATGGCCTGGGCCGTGCCGATGCTGCCCGACACCGCCGGCGTGAGCATCCAGCAGGGCGCCACCGGGGCGTACAACGGCTACTTCAAGAAGCTCGCTGAGACGCTGAAGGCCAACAACCAGGGCGACTCGATCATCCGCATCGGCTGGGAGTTCAACTCCGACAGCTACTCCTGGAGCGCCAAGAAGGACCCGGCCTCCTACATCGCCTACTGGCGCCAGATCGTCAACACCATGCGCTCCGTCCCCGGCACCAGCTTCGAGTTCAACTGGTCCCCCGGCAGCGGCAACAACATGGGCCAGTTCGACTCCGTCCGCGCCTACCCCGGCGACGCCTACGTCGACATCATCGGCCAGTCGCTGTACGACCACAGCAAGAGCTTCAAGCCCGAGCAGTACGTCGAGCGCTGGGCGAACTTCTACAACCAGCCCGGTGGCCTGAAGTGGCTGGCGGAGTTCGGCAAGGCCCACAACAAGCCGATCGCGTTCTCCGAGTGGGGCCTGACCAAGAGCTGCGACGGCCTGGACAGCGGCGACGACACGTACTTCATCCAGAAGCTGCACGAGTACATCTCGAACAACAACGTCGCGTACGAGAGCTACTTCAACCACGACCCCTCCAGCTGCGAGCAGCACAAGCTGAACACCGGCAACTTCCCCAAGGCCGCTGCCCTGTACAAGAAGCTGTGGGTCGAGGGCTTCGCCCCCAAGGCCGCCCCCGTCACCACCGGCACCGCGGCGACCAGCACCACCCTGGTGCGCGTGCGCACCGACTCCGACGTCAACGCGGCCAAGTTCAACCTCGACGGCGCCCACCTGCACGGTGCGAACTACATCGACGTCAACGTGCCGGCCAAGACCACTCGCTCGGTCGCGTTCTACCTCGACAAGGCCGCCACCGGCACTGCGACCAAGACTGAGTTCACCGCCCCCTACGACTTCGGCGGCATGTCCCCGATCTCGCCCACCGCCCTGCCCACCGACGTGTCCACCTGGACCCCCGGCACCCACACCCTGACGGTCGTCGTCAGCCGCTACAACAACCTGCCGACGATCACCCAGACCACGACGTTCCGCGTGGGCGTCGTGCCGGGCGTGGACGACGTGGCCCAGCCCACCGCCACCCTTGCCTCGGTGGCCGCCGCGCCGGTCGTCACCGCCGCGCCGCGCCAGGTGGCGGGGCGCTGACGCCGACCGGCTGACTGTGCTCGGCTGACTGTGCTCGGCCGACGCCGAGCACCCGCCGCGAGCGTGGCGGGGGGGGGGGGGCCCCCCCGGGCCCCCCGCGGGGGGGGCCCG
>NZ_JBJLSG010000232.1:0-5518 GCF_050871925.1 Kineococcus gurbantunggutensis | reverse complement strand
CGGCGGCCGGCGCGCCCGCCGGCGCCACCGCGCGGACCGGCACGAGCCCCACCGCCGCCGGGCCCGCCGCCGGGCCCGCCGCCGAGCCCGGGGGGCAGGAGGCCCTGCGGGAGGCGGCGCGGGCGGCGGCGCAGCAGTCCGCCGCCCTGGAGGCCTACTTCGCCGCCGGCTACGTCTGGGAGGACGCCGTCGAGCTGGGCGGGCTGTGGAACGTCGACCCGGGCGAGGCGAAGGCGGGCGCGGGCGCGGAGCTGCTGGCGGGCCGGGCGCTGCCCGTCGACCCCAGCGGCGAGCCCCGCGAGGCGCAGCCGGGCGCTCCGGAGCTGGCGGCGTACTTCGGCGCCGGCTACGGCTGGGACGAGGCCGTGGAGCTGGGGCGGCTGTGGAACGTCGAGCCCGGCGAGGCCAAGATCAGCGCGGGCGCGCACCTGCTCACCGGGCGGGACCTGCCCCTGGAGCCCGGGACGGCGCCGGCCGCGCAGGAACCCCCCGCCCCGCAGGACCCGCGCGCCCCGCAGCGCGAGGCGTTCTTCGCCGCCGGGTACACCTACGACGACGCCGTGGAGCTGGGCGGGCTGTGGAACGTGGACGCCTGGGAGGCCAAGGCGCTGGCCGGCGAGCGCCTGCTGGCCGGGGAGACGCTGCCGGTGCGGCCCTGAGCACGCCCGTGGCCGGTGCACCCCCCACCGGTGCGCCCCCCACCGGTGCGCCGGTCCTGCACCGGCGCACCGGCGTGGAGGTTGAGCTGCTCGCCCCGCGCGGGTCCAGCCGCCGGCACCTCGCCGACGAGCTGGCCCGCCGGTGCGGCGGTTCGGTGCGCCCGGTCTTCCACACCGACAGCGAGGCGTCCGCGGCCCCGGGGGTGCAGCGGTTCTGGCACCTCACGCCGGGTTTCGAGGTCCTCGACGCCGCGGGCGCGCCGCTGTGCCGGCTGGTGGACGACACCACGATCGTGCGGGACCTGGACGCGGCGGCGCCGGCGGTGCCCGGCTGGTACCGGGTGCTCTCCGACGACGCGCGCCTGCTGCGCCTGGTCGCCGCGCACGCCGACCCGGCGGCGGGCATCGCCTCCGTGCTCGACCCCGCCGCGGCGCTGTTCGGCGCGCGCGCGGTCGCCGTGGGCGGCGCGTTCCGCCTCGACGACGCCGCCGGGGCGACCGTTGCCCTGGCCGCGCCGCTGCCCGGCGAGCGCGAGCGCCCCTGCGAGGTGGTCACCCCGCCGCTGGAGCGCGACCACCTCGCCGCGCTGGAGGCGCTGCTGGCCCCGGCGCGCGCGCTGGGGTTCACCGTGCCCGCCGAGGCCGCGGTGCACCTGCACCTGGACGCCGCGCCGTTCCGGGACGTGGCCGCCCTCCGCGCGGTGGTGCGCCTGTTCGGGCCGTGGGGCGCGGGGCTGCGGCACCTGCTGGGCACGAACCCCGCCTGCCGCCGCCTGGGCCCGCTGCCGCCGGAGCTGGTGGAGCTGGCCGAGCGGGACTGGGCCTCGTGGGAGGACCTGCGCGCCGCCACCGCCGGCACGGGCGTGTCCAAGTACCGCGACGTGAACCTCACCGGCGTCCTGGGCGTCCGCCCCGGACCGCCCACCCTGGAGGTGCGGGTGCTGCCCGGGGCGCTGCACGGGCGCGAGGTGGTGCGGCGCGCCGCGCTCGTGGAGGCGCTGCTGGAGCGCTTCCACCGCGGCGGGCCCCTGCCGCCGGTGCCCGCCGACCCGGCCGCGGCCGCCGACGCGCTGCGCGCCCTGGCCGGCCCGGTGCCCCCGCCGGGGCGGTAGCGTCCGCCGCGACCGACCGCCGAGCACCCCAGGGGGAGCAGTGCCGTACTTCGTCGCCACCTACGCCTACACGCCGGACACCGCCACGCGCGACGAGGTGCGCCCCGCGCACCGCGAGTGGCTCGGCGGCCTGGGCGAGCGCCTCGTGCTCTCCGGCCCCACCGACGCCGAGGGCGCGTTCCTCGTCTTCGACGCCCCCGACGCGGCCGCCGTGGAGTCCCTGCTGGACGAGGACCCCTTCCACGGCCGCGGCATCGTCGCCGAGCGCCGCGTCGTGGGCTGGACGCCCGTGAAGGGCCGCCTGGTCGACGCGCTCTGACGCCCGCTCCGGGGAGGACCCGGCGTCAGCGGCGCGCGGAGGCGTGCAGCTGCCGCACCACGTCGGCGACGTCGGGCTCCTCCACGGACAGGTCGCGCACCTCCGCCACCCGCGAGACGGCCGCCAGCACGGCCGCGGCGGTGGTGGTGGCCGGGTCGAACGCCAGGCGCTGGCGCAGCCCGTCGCCCTCCACGGACACCAGCTCCGCGCCGGGCGCGCGCAGCGGCGCGGCCGGTTCGCGCAGGTCCACCACCAGCACCCGCCGCGCGCCCACCCTGCGGGCCAGGCCCGGCAGGTCCCCGTCGTAGGCCAGGCGCCCGGAGTCCACCACGAGCACCCGCTCGCACAGCCGCTGCACGTCGACCATGTCGTGCGTGGTCAGCAGCAGCGTGGTGCCGCGCTCGGCGCGCTCGGCGCGCAGGAACCGGCGCAAGCGCTCGCTGGAGAGCACGTCCAGGCCGATCGTCGGCTCGTCCAGCAGCAGCAGCTCCGGCGAGTGCAGCAGCGCGGCGGCGACCTCCCCGCGCATCCGCTGGCCCAGCGAGAGCTGGCGCACGGGCGTGGCCAGGAAACCGCCCAGGTCCAGGCGCTCGACGAGGTCGTCCAGGCGGGCGCGCCGGCGCGCGCCGGGCAGGCCGTGGATCGCGCCCAGCAGCCGGAACGACTCGGCCAGCGGCAGGTCCCACCAGAGCTGGCTGCGCTGGCCGAACACCACGCCCACGCGCCGGGCCAGCTCGCGCCGGCGCGCGGCCGGGTCCAGCCCGCAGGTGCGCACGGTGCCGGCGGTGGGCACGAGGATGCCGGTGAGCAGCTTCACCGTCGTGGACTTGCCGGCGCCGTTGGCGCCGATGAACCCCACCGACTCCCCGCGCCCGATGCGCAGCGAGAGCCCGTCGACGGCGCGCACGACGACCCGGCGGCGGCGGAACCGCCCGGCCGGCACGCGCTGCACGTACTCGCGCACCAGGTCGCGCACCTCCACCGCCGGCGCCCCGCCCGCGTCGCCGCCCACGTCCCCGCCCCCGCTCACGTCGAAGCCCCCGCTCACGACCCGGCCCCCGTGTACCGGCGCACCCCGGCGCGCCACAGCAGCAGCGCCCCCGCCCACGTCAGCGCCGCCGCCGCGGGCGTGCACGCCCCCAGCCACGACGGCAGCCCCGCCGGGCCGGGTTCGCCCGTCATCGCCAGCACCGGCAGGTAGGCCACGAACGCGGTGGGCACCAGGTACGTGAACGCGTACCGCAGCCCCGCGGGGTACAGCGAGGAGGGGTTCTGCGCGGCGTTCGCGCCGCCGTAGGTGAACGCGTTGACGGCCTCGCGGCCCTCCAGGAGCCAGAACTGCAGGCCCGCGGCGGCCACGAACAGCGCGGCGAACAGCGCCGTCCCGCCCACGACGGAGGAGGCCAGCAGCGCCGCGGAGGCCGGCGAGGCGCCCACCCCGGCGCGCGGCAGCGCCACCGCGAGCACCACCAGCGCGACCAGCGCGCGCCCCAGCCGGCGCAGCGAGACCTCCGCGGTGGCCAGCTGCGCCAGCAGCGGCAGCGGGCGCAGCAGGAACGCGTCCAGGGTGCCCTCGCGCAGGTGGCGGGGCAGGTCGTCGACGTGCCCGACGAGCAGGTCGGCCAGCGCGAACGCCAGGTTCGCCAGCGCGAACACCAGGCACGCCTGCCACACGTCCAGCCCGCCCAGGGAGTCCACCCGGGAGAAGACCACGTAGACGGTGGCGAACTCGCTGACGCCCACGCCGACGTTGGCCAGCACGTCCGCGGCGAAGGACGTGCGGTAGGCGAGCTGCGCGCGCACCCGCGAGGCCAGCAGCGCCCGGTACGCGGTGAGCGCCCCCGTCCGCCTCCGCCGCTCCGGGTGCTCAGCCACCCTGCACCACCAGCCGGCGCGCGCCGACGGCCAGCGCGAGCCGGCCGGCCAGCAGCAGCGCGGCCAGCCAGGCGAGCTGCACGCCCACCACCCGCAGCGCGGCGGTGCCGGTGACGACGCCGGTGAGCAGGTCCGCCGGCGCCTGCAGCACCGAGGGGAACGGCGTGGCGGCGGCCAGCGCGGCCAGCCACCCGGGGAACCACGCCACCGGCACCGCCAGGCCGGTCAGGACGGTGGCGCTCACCGTGTACAGCAGCAGCAGCCCGCGCACGTCGGTGAGCCAGAACGCGCTCACCCCCACCAGCCAGCGCATCGCGAAGGAGATCGACACCCCCAGGGCCAGCGCCAGCGCGCCCAGGACGTACCCGCCGGCGCCGGCCGGCAGGGACAGGCCCGTGGTCAGCGCCCCCACCAGCAGCGGCGGCAGGCCGCGGGGCAGGAGCTGGAACGCGGCGCGGCCCAGGTCGTCGGCCCACGCCGCGAGCTGCGGGTCCACGGGGCGGGCCAGGTCCACGGCCACGTCGCCGGTGCGCACCCGGCGGGCGAGGCGGTCGTCGGCGAACACCGCCAGCGGCGCCAGCAGCGCCTGGCTGAGCCAGGCGAACGTGGCGGCCCGCTCGGCGTCGTACCCGGCGACGGCACCGCCGGCGGCGGCGACGGTCCCGGTGAGGACGGCGGCCTTCACCGCGCCGAACACGGTGTTCGCCAGGGCGCCGGCGGCGGTGGCGGCCCGGTAGGTGGAGTGGCGGCGGAACCCGGCGACCGCCAGCGCGGGGTAGGCGGTGACGGCCACGGGCGACGAGGCTAGCGGCGGGGCGCGCCGCGCGGGTGCCGAGCGGGCGCTGCGCGCGGGACCCGCTTCGCCTTGCCGCTGCCGCCGTGGCGCCTACGGTGGAACAGCCGGGGGTCGAAAGCACGTGCCCGCCCGCCAGGTCGCGCCCACGCTCAGGAGGGTTCCCGTGAGCAGCAGCACCAGCACCTCGACGTCCTCGCGGCTGTCCGTCCGCCGCTCGCCCGTCTGCCTCACCTCCCTCGTGGTGGGGATCGCCTTCCTCGGCGTCGGCGTCCTCGGGTTCGTGCCGGGGATCACCACCGACTACGACCAGCTCGGCGGGGCGGGGCACCACTCCGGCGCCCACCTGCTGGGGATCTTCCAGGTCTCCGTCCTGCACAACCTGCTGCACCTGGCGTTCGGCGTGCTCGGGGTGGTGCTGGCCCGGTGGTCGGCCACCGCGCGCCTGTTCCTGGTCGTGGGCGGTGTCGCCTACCTGGGCCTGTGGGTGTTCGGCGTCGCCACCGCCGACGACAGCGCGGCGAACTTCGTGCCGGTCAACGCCGCCGACGACTGGCTGCACCTGGGCCTGGGCGTCGGGATGCTGCTGCTGGGGCTCGTCATGCCGCGCCGCTCCTCCACGGGCACGGCGAACGCGCACCAGGGCCCGACCGCCGGCGGCCGCGTCAAGTGACGCGCCCGGGCTGAACCGGCGGGCGCCCGAGCGCCCGGCCGGCGGCCCCGGTCCCCGTGACCCCCGCACCACCCGGACGGGTGGTGC
>NZ_JBJLSG010000231.1:0-5574 GCF_050871925.1 Kineococcus gurbantunggutensis | reverse complement strand
CCCCCCCCCCCCCCCCCCCCCCCCCCCCCCCCCCCCCCCCCCCCCCCCCCCCCCCCCCCCCCCCCCCCCCCCCCCCCCCCCCCCCCCCCCCCCCCCCCCCCCCCGGCGCCGCTGCGGGCGGCGGCCGCCCGGCTGCGCAGGTACGCGAACGGCCCGGCCGCCATGCCCGCCAGCTCCAGCGCCACCAGCCGGCGGTCCGCCGGGCCCTGCGCGCCGGCCGCGGGGGGCCCCTCCTCCGGTCGCCGGCGCAGCCGCCGCGCGGTCTGGCGGGCCATCGCCCACCCGGCGCCCGGGGCCAGCGCGGTGAACGTCAGCAGGTGCCCGGGGTCGCGCACCACCAGGGAGGTGAGCATCGCGGTGAACCCGGTGCCGTTGCCCACCAGCTGCCGCTCCAGCTCGGCGACCTCGCGGCGGTGGGTGTGGTGGACCACAGCGGCCGGCTCGTACCCCAGCACGCCGCCGTCGCTGAGGACGCGCACGAACGCCGCCAGGTCCTCCCCGCCGCGCGCGGGCGTGCCCGTGCCCAGGGCCACGTCGAAACCCCCGCGGGCGCGCAGCGGCGCGGTGCGGAACGCCACGTTGGCCCCGGCCCCGTAGGCGCCCACGCCGTAGACGGCGATCGTGCGCACGCGCTCGCCGGAGTCGGAGCGCACGTCGACCAGGCCGCGCCGGGCCCGCCCGGCGCGGTCGCGCGCGGGGTGCAGCGAGACCGGGGTGAACGTGCGCGGCCCGCCGAAACCGCCGTAGTGCTCCTCGTAGAGCTGCTGCGCGGGGGTGGCCAGCTCCGCCGGCAGCACCAGCCCGGTGACCGCGTCCTCCTCGGGG
Organism: Kineococcus gurbantunggutensis; assembly: GCF_050871925.1. Classification (NCBI taxonomy): domain Bacteria; kingdom Bacillati; phylum Actinomycetota; class Actinomycetes; order Kineosporiales; family Kineosporiaceae; genus Kineococcus; species Kineococcus gurbantunggutensis. Next base: position 4,749 of record NZ_JBJLSG010000231.1, on the reverse strand, counting down.
TGCTCGGCGAAGCGGCGCGCGATCGCGCTGAGCCAGCCGGGGTCCACGCGCACGTCGTCGTCGGTGAAGGCGACCACCTCCCCGCGCGCCTCGCGCAGCCCGGTGTTGCGGGCGGCGGAGATGCCCGGCACCGGCTCGTGCACCGAGCGCACGCGCGCCCTGCCGCGCAGCACCTCCTCCAGCGGGTCGTCGGCCGGGCGCCGCGGGCGGTTGTCGACCACGACGACCTCGGCGTCGGGGTGGTCCAGCAGCGCCAGGCTGTCCAGGCACCGGCGCAGCTCGGCCACGCGGGCCACGACCGTGGGCACCACGACCGTCGCCGAGGGCAGGCGCGGGCGCGTCGAGGCGCGGTGCGCCGCCCGCCGGGCGCGGGCGGCGGGCGCGGCGCGGTAGGGCTCCGAGGCCGCCACGGCCTCGGCGACCTCCACCGGCGACAGCGGCAGGCGCACCGTCACCGCGGTGAACGGGGTGCCGTCCACGCGCACCAGCACGTAGGCGCCGCCGTGGGTCGGGGCGCCGGGGTCCGCGCCCGCCAGAGCGTCGCGGACCGCCTCCAGCACGGCGGTGGTGACCTCCTCCTGCCGCCCGGAGCGGCACGCCGCCTCGAGCACCAGGTGCGGCGCGCTCCCGGTGGCCGGCGGGCGCACCGGGGGTGCGGACGTCGTCCGGGAGGTGGTGTTCGGCGGGTTCGTCACGGGTGTCCGTCTCCTCACGGGCGGCCGGGACCCCGCCTCGAGCGGCGGCCCCGACGGCGATCGTGGGCGACCCGTGCGCCGCGGTGGCGCCCCGCGCGCGTTCCGGGCGGGGAACTGCCAGCGCCGGTCCGGGAACTGCCGTGCACGGCGGGAACCCGGCCGCCGTGCCGTTCGTGCGTTCCCCGGGACCGTTGCGTCGGGCACCCTGGCGCCATGGTGAACCTGGACAGCACCACCCCGGTCGCGACGACGGCGGTCCCCGCGCCGTCGCCGGGCCCGGACCCGCGGGGGCCCGCGGCGCCGGCGGTGGCGGGCGGCGCGCAGGCGCCCTGGCCCCGGTCGTTCACCGAGCGCTTCGCCCAGCTCGCCGCGCTGACCCCCGACGCCCCCGCGATCGGCACCGCCGCCGGGACGCTGACGTACGGGCAGGCCCTGACGCAGCTCGAGGCGGTGGCCCGCGGCCTGCAGGCCCGGCCGGGCCTGCGCGCGGACGCCCCCGTCGGCGTGCTCGTGGGCGCCGGGGCCGACAGCCTCACCGCGCTGCTGGCGGTGGCGCGCACCGGCCGGCCCGCCGTCCCCCTGGACGCCCAGCTGCCGGTGGCCCGGCTGCGCGAGATCGCGCAGCTCGCCGGCCTGGGAGCGTGCGTGAGCGAGGTCCCCGGCCTGGCCCTCGCGCAGGAGCTGATGGGTTCGGCCTCCGACGTCGCCGGCACGGGGGAGCTTCTCGAAGAGGGCCTGCGCCGCGACGGCGAGCCGCTGCCCGAGCCCGGCCGCGGCGGGGACCCGCTGTTCGTGGTGTTCACCTCCGGTTCGACCGGGCGCCCCAAGGGCGTGCTGATGACCCACGACCAGCTGCTCAGCGGCGCCGCCACCGCCCGCGACCGGTTCGCCGTCGGCACCGGGGACCGCGTCGCCCTGGTGCTGCCCCCCTCGTTCGCGGCCGGGGCCGTGGTGCTGTCCACGGCGCTGCTCAACGGCGCCTGCGCGTGGTCGTTCGACCCCCGCCGCCACGGCGCCCGGGCGGTCGCCGAGGTCGTCGACGCGCAGGGGCTGACGGTGCTGTGCGCCACCCCGCACCTGCTGCGCTCGGTGCTGGCCACGCTGCCGCCGGGCCGGCTGCTGACCTCGCTGCGGCTGGTGGCCACGGCCGGGGAGGCGGTGTTCGGCCGCGACGTGGAGCAGCTGGCCGCCCACGTGCGCCCGGGCACGGACTTCTGGAACTGGCCCGGGTCCTCGGAGACCGGGCCGCTGTCCGGTTTCCGCGTGGTGTGCGGCGGGCCGGTCCCCGAGGGGCCCGTGCCCGCCGGGGTCCCCGAGGACGGCAAGGAGGTGCGCGTGCTGGCCCCCGACGGGACCCCCGTGGCGCCCGGCGAACCCGGCGAGGTGTTCGTCACGGCCGCGCACCTGGCCGCGGGCTACCTCGGCGACCCCGAGCGCACCGCCGAGCGGTTCACCGAGGAGCCCGACGGCCGGCGCACCTACCGCATGGGCGACCTGGGCCGCTTCGACGCCGCCGGGGACCTGCACCTGCTGGGCCGCGTGGACGGGGCGGTGAAGGTCCGCGGGTACTTCGTGCACCTCACCGAGGTCGAGGGCGCGGTGCTCGCCTCGCCCGCGGTGGCCGAGGCGGTGGTCGTGGCGGTCCAGGCCGGCGGCACCCACCGCCTCGTGGCCTACGTCGCCCCCGAACCCGGCAGCCCCACGGAGTCCCCGGCCGCGCTGCGGCGCCGGCTGCGCGCCCGGCTGCCGGAGTACATGGTCCCCGCCGACGTCGTGCCGGTGAGCGCCCTGCCGCGCAACGAGCGCGGCAAGGTCGACCGCGCGCAGCTGCCGCCCGTCCCGCCGCGCGCGCCCGCCGAGCCGCCCGCCGGTGCCACCGAGGTGGCGCTGGCGCGCACCTGGGCGGAGCTGCTGGGCCTGTCCGGCCCCGTCCCGGTGGGCGCCGACGACGACTTCCAGCAGCTGGGCGCGGACTCCCTGACGGTGGAGGAGATGCTCGCCCGCGTCGAGGACGGGTTCGGCGTCGCCCTGCGGGCCGGCGACCTGCTGGCCGCACCCACCCTGCGCGAGTTCGCCCGGCGCGTCGAGGCCGGCGCCGGGGCGCTGCCGCGCCACCCCACCGCGGTGGCGCTGCGCTCGGGCACCGCAGCGCCGGCGCTGTTCTGCTTCGCCGGCGCCGGGGCCCTGGCGATGTCCTTCAAGCCGCTGGCCGCGCACGTGGACGACCGCCCCGTCGTGGCGTTCCACGCCCGCGGCGCCGAGAGCAGGGCGCTGCCGGACCGCAGCGTGCGGGCGGCGGCGCTGCGGCACCTGCGCGACCTGCGCCTGGTGCAGCCGCGCGGGCCGTACGTGCTGGTGGGGCACTCCATGGGCGGGCTCATCGCCCTGGAGGTCGCCCAGCTGCTCGCCGACGCGGGTGAGGAGGTGGCCTCCGTGGTGCTCGTGGACACCTACCTGCCGCGCACCCGCCGCCCGGACCCGGCCGCCGCCGCGGCCGCCGCCGCGGACGGCGCCGCCGACGGCGGTGCGCCGGGCGGCCCCTCCGGCCCGCTGGGCGCCGGGCTGCGCCTGCTGCGCACGGGCGTCCACCGCCTGCTGCCCGACGGGCTGCCGCCGCTGCACCTGGTGCCCCAGCGCCTGCGCGTGCCGTTCGCCGGGCTGGTGCCCTTCGGCGAGCACCAGTCGCAGGTGCTCCACGATCACGGCCAGGTCGTCGCCCGCAGGCACCGCGTCCGCCCCTACGCCGGCCGCACCGTGTGCGTGCAGCTGCGGGACAACCCCGACGGGCGCGAGCCCTGGGAGGAGCTGCTCACCGGACCGCACGAGTTCCTGGACATCGACTGCGACCACAACTCCGTGCTGCGCGAACCCCGCGCCACCGAGCTCGCCGCCGCGGTGCTGCGCGAACTGCGCGCCGTGCGGCGCTGATGCACCCGGCAGGCGACTGCCAGCTCGTGCAGGGTCCTGGCCCGAGCGGCCGTGGAAACCTGGCCGGGCACCGCCCCGAACCGTCCCACCATGGAGCCCCGATGGACGAGACCGATCGCGAGAGCACGGCGGGACCGCGCGTCAGCGTCGTGGTCCCCACCTACAACGAGGCCAAGAACCTCCCGCACGTCTTCGCCCTGCTGCCGGAGGTCCACGAGGTCATCGTCGTGGACGGCCGCAGCGTGGACGGCACGGTGGAGGCCGCCCGCCGGTTGCGGCCGGACGTCCGCGTCGTCCTGCAGAACCGCCGCGGCAAGGGCAACGCCCTGGCGTGCGGTTTCGCCGCGGTGACCGGCGACGTGGTCGTCATGCTGGACGCCGACGGTTCCGCCGACCCCCGCGAGATCCCGCGGTTCGTCGAGGCCCTGACCGCCGGCGCGCACTTCGCCAAGGGCAGCAGGTTCCTCAACGGCGGCGGCAGCGACGACATCACCCTGCTGCGCCGGGCCGGCAACGGTTTCCTGAACCGCCTGGCCAACACCCTGTTCCGCACCCGGTACACGGACCTGTGCTACGGCTACAACGCGTTCTGGGCCTCCTGCCTGCCCGTGCTGGAGCTCGACGCGGCCGGGGAGCGGGTCGACGAGCGCCGCTGGGGCGACGGTTTCGAGATCGAGACCCTCATCAACACCCGCATCGCCAAGGCGCGCCTGAGCATCCGCGAGGTGCCCAGCTTCGAGCACCCCCGCCTGCACGGCGAGAGCAACCTCAACACCTTCCGAGACGGCGTGCGGGTGCTGCGCGCCCTCGTCGTCGAGCGGGTGCGCCCGGCGGCCCGGGTGCCCGCCCCGGCGCCGGTGGCCCTGCCGCGCCAGGCCCCCGCGCCGGCCGCGTCCACCACGCAGACCGCGCAGACCACGCCCACCGCGGTCGACGTCAGCGCCGTGGACGTCGGCGCGGTGGACGTGAGCGAGGCCGGCCCGGTCCGGGTCGCCGCCGCGCACGCCGCCCCCGTCGTGGCGGTGGACGTCGCGGCCGTGGAGGCCGTGGAGAGCGCCGCCGTGCGCACCGCCTGAGGCGCACCGCCCGAGGCGCGGACGGGGCCCGGGACCGCACCGCGGTCCCG
>NZ_JBJLSG010000230.1:0-5584 GCF_050871925.1 Kineococcus gurbantunggutensis | reverse complement strand
CCCCCGGCCGGGGACCCCGGCCGGGGGCGTCGTCGTGCGGCGCGGCGCCGCCGATGTCCGTCCGTGCCCGGACCGGGCCCCGCGCACCCCCCGAGCCTGCGCCGACGTGCCCGGTCGTGTGGTTCTGCGCCGGCCGTTTCCCGCTGCGCCGCAACGCTCCTGCGGCTCGTCGCCTTCGTGTGTCCGACGGTGCGCGCATGGGGTAGCGTGCGCGCCCTGCGCAGTCAGCAGCCACTGCGCGGGGCGCCTGGGAGCGCGCGGGCTCGGTGCTGAGCGCGTGCGCCGACCCGGACCCGTGCCCTCGCCGGGCGCGGGGGCGCCGGTGCCCGGCGTCGACGCGGGGGAGGGCGGCACGGCGTCCGCGCTCCCCGGATCAGGAGCTGCACGGTGGTGGTCGACGGTCCCCGGCGGGCCCCGGTGCCGGACGAGCTGGCCGGCGTGCTCGCGCGGCTGTCCGGGGTGCTGCTGGCGGAGCTGACGGTGGAGGCCGCCCTCGGCCTGATCGCCTCCCTGGCGCGCACGGCGCTGCCCGGCACCAGCGCCGCCGGCGCCGTCCTCGTCGACGAGCACGGGCGGCGGACCTGCGCCGCGGCCACCGACCCGGTCGCCGAGCGGGTCGAGGACCTGCAGCACGAGCTGCGGGAGGGACCGGGCCCGAGCGCGCTGGAGTCGCGCCGGCCGGTGCGCGTGCACGACCTGGCCCGCGAGACGCGCTGGCCGCGCTGGACGTCCGCGGTGCACGGGCTGCCGGTGCGCACGGCCCTGTGCGCGCCGATGGTGGTGGCCGGCACCTGCCTGGGGGTGGTCGGCGCCTACGGCGGGCACCCGGGCGCCCACGACGAGCGCTCGGAGCGGGCCCTGACCGCGCTCGCGGAGCAGGCGGGCGTCCTCGTCGCCAACGTGCAGAGCCTGCAGACCGCCCGGCGCCTGAGCGAGCAGCTGGAGCAGGCGCTGCGCACCCGCGACACCATCAGCACCGCCAAGGGCATCGTGATGGCCCGCGAGGGCCTCAGCGAGGAGTCCGCCTTCGCCCACCTCGTCCGGCGCTCCCAGCGCAGCGGCCGCAAGCTGCGCGAGGTCGCCGAGTCGGTGGTCGAGTCGGTCCCGCGGCGCGGGCGCTGAGGGGGCCCGCGTGGGCACCACCGGCGCCGGCCGCCCCGCGGACGCCGCCGCGCCCGCCGCGACCGCCGCGCCCGCCGTGCAGCGCGCCCACCTGCTGCTGGCTTCGCTCGACCTCGCCGCCACGCCGCTGCCCGCCGTGCTGCAGCGGGTGGCGGTCCTGGCGCGCGACTGCGTGCCCGGCGCCGACGAGGCGTGCGCGGTCCTCGTGCACGACGGGGCGGTGCACGCCGCCTTCAGCGGTCCGGCGGCCGCGGCCCTGGACGAGCGGCTGCACGGGCCCGGCCCGTGCCTGGCGGCCGCCGCGTCCGGCGCCACGACCGTCCTGGACGACACCGCCGCCCCGGGCCGCCACCCCGGCTTCGCCGCGCTCGCGCACCGCCACGGCGTCTCCAGCGTGCTCGCGCACGGCCTGCCCGTGACCCCCGGCGTGCAGGCGGCGCTGGCCCTGTACGGCCGTCGCCCCGGCGCCTTCGACGACCCGGCCCGCGCCCTGGTGGGCGAGTTCGGCCGGCGCGCCGGGACGTGCCTGGCCAACGCCTGGGCGCTGCGGGTCGCCGCGTCGCGGGCGCGGCGGTTGCAGCACGACCTCGCCTCCCGCCTGCTCGTCGAACGGGCCGTGGGCGCCGTGGCGACCGCCCGCCGGTGCGACGCGCGCACCGCGGACGCCCTGCTGCGCGCGGCGGCGCGGCGCGCGGGCCGCCGGGTGCGGGACGTGGCCGCCGACGTCCTGGGCGGGCTCGACGTCCTGGGCGGGCTCGACGTCATGGGCGGGCAGGACGGGCCCGGCGGGCAGGACGCGCCCGGCGGGCGGGACGCGGCGCCCGCGCCGGTGGGCCTGCTGCTGTGCACGGCCACCGGCGTCGTGCTGGAGGCGGACGGGACCGCGCTGGAGCTGCTCGGCCACCGCAGGAGCGACGTGGTCGGCCGCGACCTGCACCGCTTCCTCACCTCCGACGAGCCCGCCGCCCCGGCCGCCTGCACGGGCCTGGCGCGCGGCGCGCTCGGGGCGGTGGCCCACCGGGCGCGGGTGCTGCACCCCGACGGCCGCTGGCGCGAGGTGCGCGCCACGGCCTCGCGCCCGGACGGCGGGGCGGACCCGCCCGCGCACCTGGTGGTGCACCTGCAGGACCTCAGCGCCCACGAGGAGCACGTGCGCCGGCTGCTGCACGCCGCCACCCACGACCACCTCACCGGCCTGGCCAACCGCGCGCAGCTCCTCGACGAGCTGCACCGCGCCCTCTCCGGGGCCCGGCGCCACCACCGCTCCGTCGCCCTGCTCTACCTGGACGTGGACGACTTCAAGGCCGTCAACGACACCCGCGGCCACGCCGCGGGGGACGTGGTCCTGCGCTCCCTGGCCGCGCTGCTGCGCACGGTGCTGCGCCCGGAGGACACCCCGGCCCGGCTGGGCGGCGACGAGTTCGCCGTCCTGTGCGAGGACACCGGTGCCGAGCAGGCGCACCGCCTCGCCGAGCGGCTGCGCGACGCCCTGGCGGGCTGGTCGCCGCCGGTGGAGGACCCCGCCACCGGCGCGCGCGCCGCGGTCGCGGTGGGCGTCACCGTCGGGGTCGCCGTCTCGCCCGACGGCGCCGGGCGCCACCTGGACGCCGCGCAGCTCCTGCACGCCGGCGACAGCGCCATGTACCGCGCCAAGCGGCGGCGGTGAGCGCCGCCGCCCGGCGCGGCGCCGCTCAGAGCGCCTCGACCGCGCGCGGGCGCTGGGGCTCGCCCGGCCGCTGCGCAGGCCGGCGCAGCCGCGCCACCAGCCGGCACCCGAGGTAGAGCAGGAAGGACACCGTCGTCACGTACGGGCTGATCGGCACCGTCGAGCCCAGCGCCAGCAGGGTGCCGCCCACGACCGCCACGACCGCGAACAGCACCGACAGCAGCGGCACCACGTACGGCGAGGAGCTCACCCGCAGCGCCGCCGCCGCCGGCGTCACCAGCAGCGCCAGCACCAGCAGCGCCCCCACCACCTGCACGCTCATCGCCACCGCCAGGCCGAGCACGAGCATGAACACCGGCGACAGCAGCCGCACCGGCACCCCGCGCGCCGCGGCCAGCTCCGGGTCCAGCGAGGCGAACAGCAGCGGGCGCCACAGCACCAGCAGGGCCAGCAGGACCACCGCGGAGATCACCGCCAGCGACACCAGCTGCGGGTCGTCCACCGCGACGATCTGCCCGGTGAGCAGGCCGAACTTGTTCGCCGCCCGCCCCTCGTACAGCGCCAGGAACAGCACCCCCAGCCCCAGGCCGAACGGCATGAGCACCCCCACCGCGGAGTTGTGCTCGCGCGCGCGGTTGCCCAGCACCCCGAAGAGCACCGCCGCCAGCACCGAGCCCACCAGGGAGCCCAGCACGACGTCCACGCCCAGCAGCAGGGCCGCCGCACCGCCGGCGAAGCTCAGCTCGGAGGTGCCGTGCACCGCGAACGGCAGGTCGCGCGCCATCACCAGCACGCCGACCAGGCCGCCGACCAGGCCGAGCAGCGCCCCGGCGTACAGCGAGTTGTGCACCAGCTCCAGCAGGGCGCCGTAGTCGCGGAAGTCGAACACGTCGCCCCAGCCCACCGAGGCGACCGACGAGGCCACCGAGGAGGCGATCACGAGACCTCCTCGCGGGCGTGCGGGTGCTCGGCGGGCGCGCCGGCGCCGGCGACGAGCACCCGCCCGCCCGAGCGCAGCACCTCCACCGGCGAGCCGTACAGCGACGACAGGGTCTGCGAGGTCATCACCTCGTCGGGCGGGCCGACGCGGAAGCGCCCGCCGGCCAGGTACAGCACCCGGTCCGCGTACGGCAGGACGGGGTTCACGTCGTGCGTGACGAACAGCACCGCCGCGCCCGTGCGCCGGCGGCACCGGTCCACCAGCGCCGAGACCGCGCCGGCGTGGTGCAGGTCCAGCGACAGCAGCGGCTCGTCGGCCAGCAGCAGCACCGGCTCGCCCACCACGCTCTGCGCCACCCGCAGCCGCTGCTGCTCCCCGCCGGACAGCCGCCCCACCGGCTCGCGGGCGTAGGCGGTGGCGCCCACCGCCTCCAGGACCTCGTCCACGCGGCGGTCCGCGCGCCGCGAGGGCAGCAGCGGGCCCCAGCGGTGCCCGTCCAGGCCCAGGCGCACGAAGTCGCGCGCGCGCAGCGGCGTGGCCGGGTCCAGCGACTTCTGCTGCGGCACGTAGCCGATGCGCCGGTCCCCGCGCCGCGCCGGGCGCCCGGCGACCTCCACGGTGCCCGCGCGCAGCGGCTGCTGGCCCAGCACGACCTTCAGCAGGCTGGACTTGCCCGCGCCGTTGGCGCCCAGGACGGCGACGAACTCCCCGGGGGCGACGTCCAGGTCCAGGCCCGACCACAGCCGACGCCCGCCGTGGGCCAGCTCCGCGCCGCGCAGCCGCAGCACGGGCGCCGCGCCCGCCTCCGCGCCCCTCACGCGCGCAGCGCCGCCGCGACCGCGTCCGCGTTCGCCGTCATCCACGTCACGTAGTCCTGCCCCTCGGGGAGCGTCTCGGTCACCGGCACCACCGCGACGCCGGCCGCGCGCGCCGCCGCCAGCACCTGCTCGGTCTGCGGGCCGGTGGTCTGCTCGTTGTAGACCAGCGCCTCCACCTGCCCGCCGGTGAACAGGTCCAGGGTCTCGCGCAGCGCCGCGGCCGGCACGTCGTTCTCCTCCTCGATCGCCTCGGAGAACTCCTCCGGCGTGACGTCCTCGGCGCCCAGGGCGTCCAGCAGGTAGCCGGGCACGGGCTCGGTGACGGCCACGCGCGCCCCGCGGGTGGCGCCGGCGTCGCCGGCGATCCGCTGCTCCAGGCCGGCGAGCTGGGCGTCCAGGGCGTCGGCGCCGGCGGTGAACGTGGCCGCGTCGTCCGGGGAGGCCTGCACGAGCGCGGCCTCGACCGCGTCGGCGACCTTGCGCACCGTGGCCACGTCGTACCAGACGTGCTCGTTGAACTCCCCGGTGGTGTCCTTGCCGGAGACCTCCACGGCGTCGACCACGACCGGGTCGGCGTCGCCGGCGGCGTCGAGCATCGTGTCGACGAAGTCGTCGTAGCCGCCGCCGTTCTCGATCACGACGTCGGCGCGCGAGAGCTCCAGCTGGGTGCGGGTGTTCGCCTCGTAGGAGTGCGGGTCCGCGGAGGGGTCCGACAGGATCGAGGTGACGGTGGCCGCGTCGCCGGCGATCGCGGAGGCGATGGCGCCGTAGACGTTCGTGGAGGCGACGACGGTGACGGCGTCGTCGGCGGCGGGGGTGGTGGCGCTGCCCGTCGCGGCGTCCTCCCCGCCGCAGGCGGCGAGGCCGAGGGCGGCGGCGAGGGCGGCGGCGAGGGCCAGGGGCTGGCGGCGGCGCATGCTCGTCTTCCTGACGATGGGAACGGTTGTCGGGAAGGGTAACCCCGTCGGCCCGGTGCCCCGGGCCACCAGCACCCCGCCCGGCTCAACCCAGCCCCGCCCCACCCCCGCCCCACCCCTC
>NZ_JBJLSG010000229.1:0-5586 GCF_050871925.1 Kineococcus gurbantunggutensis | reverse complement strand
GCCTCCCGCCGCGGCGGGAGGCGCCCCCGGTGGAGCGGGAGGGCTCAGGCGCCCAGCAGGCGGCTGCCCAGCCAGCTCGAGACCCGGTCCAGGGCCACGCGCTCCTGCGCCATCGTGTCGCGCTCGCGGATCGTCACGGCCTGGTCCTCCAGGGTGTCGAAGTCCACGGTGATGCAGTACGGCGTGCCGACCTCGTCGTGGCGGCGGTAGCGGCGCCCGATCGCGCCGGCGTCGTCGAACTCCACGTTCCAGTTCCGGCGCAGCTCGGTGGCCAGGTCGCGCGCCTTGGGCGAGAGTTGCTCGTTGCGCGAGAGCGGGAAGACCGCGGCCTTGACCGGGGCCAGGCGGTGGTCCAGGCGCAGCACCGTGCGCTTGTCGACCCCGCCCTTGGTGTTGGGGGCCTCGTCCTCGGAGTACGCGTCGACGAGGAAGGCCATGAGCGAGCGGGTCAGGCCCGCCGCCGGCTCGATGACGTAGGGCGTCCAGCGCTCGCCCTTGGCCTGGTCGAAGTAGGACAGGTCCACGCCGGACTCGCGCGAGTGCGTGGACAGGTCGTAGTCGGTGCGGTTGGCGATGCCCTCCAGCTCGCCCCACTCCGAGCCGGTGAAACCGAAGCGGTACTCGACGTCCACGGTGCGCTTGGAGTAGTGCGACAGCTTCTCCGCCGGGTGCTCGAAGAAGCGCAGGTTGCCCGGGTCGATGCCCAGGCCCACGTACCAGGACATGCGCTCCTGCAGCCAGTACTCGTGCCACTGCTCGTCGGTGCCGGGCTCGACGAAGAACTCCATCTCCATCTGCTCGAACTCGCGGGTGCGGAAGATGAAGTTGCCCGGGGTGATCTCGTTGCGGAAGCTCTTGCCGATCTGGCCGATGCCGAACGGGGGCTTCTTGCGCGCCGAGCCCATGACGTTGGCGAAGTTCACGAAGATGCCCTGAGCGGTCTCGGGCCGCAGGTAGTGCAGGCCCTCCTCGTTGTCCACCGGGCCCAGGTACGTCTTCATCAGGCCGGAGAACTCGCGCGGCTCGGTCCACTGCCCGCGCACGCCGGTGTCGGGGTCGACCACGTCGGCCAGGCCGTTGACCGGCGGGTGCCCGTGCTTGGCCTCGTAGGCCTCCAGCAGGTGGTCGGCGCGGTAGCGCTTGTGCGTCACCAGCGACTCCACCAGCGGGTCGGTGAACACCGCCACGTGGCCGGAGGCCTCCCACACGCGCCGGGGCAGGATGACCGAGGAGTCCAGGCCGACGACGTCGTCGCGGGAGGAGACCATGGTGCGCCACCACTGGCGCTTGATGTTCTCCTTCAGCTCCACGCCCAGCGGGCCGTAGTCCCAGGCGGAGCGCGTGCCCCCGTAGATCTCCCCGCTGGGGAAGACGAAGCCGCGCCGCTTGGCGAGGTTGGTGACGGCGTCGAGGCGGGAGGCGGAGCTGGGCTGAGCCACGCGGGATCTCCATCCGGCTGGGTGTCGGCGGACCTGACCGCGCCGGGTCCGGCGCGGCGCCCCGCCACGGTGGCGGGGCGGTCAGCAAGGCTACGCGGTGAGCGGACGCGCCCGCCGCGCGGGCGAGCGGTGACGTACAGTCGCGGGACGCAGTCCCCCCGGGTCGAAGGTCGCGCCCCCGGCGCGGCGAGAGGAGCAGCCGTGGTCACCCCGGCCCGCCGGTCCACCCGGCAGCGTTCCGCCGTCTCCGCGGTCCTGGACGAGGCGGAGGCCTTCCTCTCGGCGCAGGAGCTGCACGCCCGGCTGCGCGCGCGCGGCGAGAGCGTGGGGCTGGCCACCGTGTACCGGGCGCTGCAGGCCCTGGCCGAGGAGGGCGACGTCGACGTGCTGCGCACCGACGACGGCGAGGCCGTCTACCGCCGCTGCAGCACCGGGCACCACCACCACCTGGTGTGCCGCTCGTGCGGGCGCACGGTGGAGGTGGAGGGCCCGCAGGTGGAGTCCTGGGCCAAGCGCACCGGCGCCGAGCACGGCTTCACCGCCGTCGAGCACGTCGTGGAGGTCTTCGGCGTGTGCGCCCCGTGCAGCGCCGCCGCGGCCCAGCGCTCCTGAGCCGCCCCGGCGCTCCCGAGCCGCCCCGGCGCTCCCGAGCCGCCCCGGCGCGGCCGCGCGGCGCCCGCCCGTGGCCGCCGTAGCAGCAGGCCGCCGCGCCGCGCCCGCCGCCCTTGAGCGGCCACCGGCGTCACGGCGGGTAACGTCGTGCGCCGAACCCCGACCCCCACACCCACGGGAGAGCACGTGAACCGCTCCGAGCTGATCACCGCCGTCGCCGAGCGCAGCGGCGTCTCGCAGTCCGACGCCGACTCCGTCCTGGCCGCCTTCGGCGACGTCCTGCTCGACGCCGTCGCCAAGGGCGACGCCGTGAAGCTGCCCGGCCTGATGACGGTCGAGCGCGTCGAGCGCGCCGCCCGCACCGGCCGCAACCCGCGCACCGGCGAGACCCTCGAGATCGCCGCCTCCTTCGGCGCCAAGCTGACCGCCGGCTCCAAGCTCAAGGCCGCCGCCGCCGGCTCCTGAGGGCCCCGCCTCCCTGCCCCTCACCCGTCCGGCACGGCCCCGGCTTCCCGCCGGCGGCACGGACGCGCAAGACTGCCCGCGCCGCGCCCACCCGGGCCGGTGGGTGGACGGCCGCGACCGCGCGGTCCGGCGGTCCACGGCAGCAGCAACGTGGCGAGGTCAGCGTCGACCCGGCACCGGCAGGGAGGCGAAGGCCAGCAGTCATGACTACGCGCACCGACACCCCCACCCACGGCCCCCTGGCCGTCGACGGCGTCTCCTCCGACGAGGGCCACGCGGCCCTGCGCGCCTCGGTGCGCCGGCTCGGCGAGCTCCTCGGCGAGTCCCTGACCCGCCACGAGGGCGCCGACCTGCTCGAGCTCGTGGAGCAGGTGCGCGCCCTGGCGCGCGAGCCCGACGACGGCGCCAAGCTGGCGCAGCTGCTCTCCGGCGTCGACGACCGCACCGCGATCGTCCTGGCGCGCGCGTTCACCGCCTACTTCCAGCTCGCCAACGCCTCCGAGCAGCTGCACCGCGGCCTGGAGCTGGCCGGGCGCCCCGCGGAGGGCCTGCACAGCACCCTGCAGCGCCTGCGCGACGCCCTGGCCTCCGGCGAGACCGACCCGGGCGAGGTGCGCGAGGTGCTGGGCCGGCTGCAGCTGCGGCCGGTGTTCACCGCGCACCCCACCGAGTCCAGCCGCCGCTCGGTGCTGGACCTGCTGCTGCGCATCACCGAGAACGTCGAGGCCTCCGAGGACCCGGCGCAGCGCCCGCTGGACGCGGTGCGCGGGCGCCGCCGCCTCGCGGAGCTGGTGGACCTGCTGTGGCAGACCGACGAGCTGCGCGTGGAGCGCCCCCGCCCCGCCGACGAGGCCCGCTCGGCGCTGCACTACCTGCGCACGCTGTCCACCGACGTGCTGCCGGACCTGCTGGAGGACCTGGAGGTCGGCCTGGCCGGCGCCGGGCTGCCGCTGCCGGCCGGTGCGCGCCCGCTGCGCTTCGGCAGCTGGGTCGGCGGCGACCGCGACGGCAACCCCAACGTCACCCCCGAGGTGACGCTGGAGGTGCTGGGCCTGATGCACGACGCCGCGCTGGACGTGCTGGGCGCCGCGGTGCGCGAGCTGCGCACCGAGCTGGCGGCCTCCACGCAGATCGTGGGGGTCTCCCCGGAGCTGGCGGCGCTGCTGGAGCGCGACGCGCAGCTGCTGCCGGAGGTGCGCGCGGACCGCGAGCGCCTCAACGGCGAGGAGCCGTACCGCTTCGAGCTGTCCTACGTGCTGGCACGCCTGGAGGGCACCCGGGCGCGGCTGCGCACCGGCGCCGAGCACGTGCCCGGCCTGGACTACGCCGGGCCGGAGGAGTTCGTCGCCGAGCTGCTCGTGCTGCAGGACTCCCTGCGCGCCAACGACGGCGAGCTGGTGGCCGACGGGTCGGTGGCGCGGCTGCTGCGCACCGCGCACGCCGTGGGCTTCGGCCTGGCCACCCTGGACGTGCGCGAGCACGCCGGGCGCCACCACGCGGCGCTGGCGGCGGTGTACGACCGCCTGGGCGAGCTGGTGCAGCCGTACGCCTCGCTGGACCGCGACTCGCGCCGGCGGCTGCTGAGCCGGGAGCTGACCGGGCACCGCCCGCTCATCGGCGCGGCGGTGCGCACCCTGACGGGCACCCCCGCGCAGGTGATGCACCTGTTCGCCACCGTGCGCACCTGCCTGGACCGCTTCGGCGACGACGCGATCGAGAGCTACATCGTCTCCATGACGCAGGGCGTGGACGACCTGCTGGCCGTGGTGGTGCTGGCCCGCGAGGTGGGCCTGGTGGACCTGGCCGAGGGCGGGCGCGAGGGCGAGGGCCCCGGCGACGTGGCGCGCATCGGCTTCGTGCCGCTGTTCGAGACGGTCACCGAACTGGAGGCCGCCGAGGAGCTGCTGGAGGGGCTGCTGTCGGACCCCTCCTACCGCCGCGTCGTCGCCGCCCGCGGCGACGTGCAGGAGATCATGCTCGGCTACTCCGACTCCTCCAAGGACGCCGGCATCGCCGCCTCCCGCTGGCAGATCCACCGCGCGCAGCGGGCGCTGCGCGACGTGGCGCGCCGGCACGGGGTGGTGCTGCGCCTCTTCCACGGCCGCGGCGGGTCCGTGGGGCGCGGCGGCGGCCCCACCGGCGAGGCGATCCTGGCCCAGCCGTACGGCACGCTCGACGGGCCGATCAAGGTCACCGAGCAGGGCGAGGTGATCTCCGACAAGTACGTCCAGCCCCGCCTGGCCCGGCACAACCTCGAGGTGGCGCTGTCGGCGGCGCTGGAGGCCTCCACGCTGCACCGCTCCTCGCGCCTGGGCCGCGAGGTGCTGGACGTGTGGGACCAGACGATGGACGTGGTCGCCGCGGAGGGCCAGCGCGCCTACCGGGCGCTGGTGCGCGACCCGGGCCTGGTGCCCTTCTTCCTGGCCGCCACCCCCGTGGAGGAGCTGGGCAACCTCAACATCGGCTCGCGCCCCTCGCGCCGCCCCGGCGGCACCGGCGGGCTGGAGGACCTGCGGGCCATCCCGTGGGTGTTCGGCTGGACGCAGAGCCGCATCAACGTGCCCGGCTGGTTCGGCGTGGGCTCGGGCCTGGCGGCGGCGCGCGCGGACGGGCACGGCGAGGCGCTGCGCGAGATGTACGCCACCTGGCACTTCTTCCGCAGCTTCGTCTCCAACGTGCAGATGACGCTGGCCAAGACGGACCTGGGCATCGCGGCGCACTACGTGGAGGAGCTGGTGCCCGCCGGGCAGCGCGGCGCCTTCGACGTCATCCGCGCCGAGCACGCCCGCACCCTGGAGCAGGTGCTGTGGGTGACCGGCCAGGACTCCCTGCTGGAGGGGGCCCCGGTGCTGCGCCGCACGCTGGAGCTGCGCGACGCCTACCTGGCGCCGCTGCACGCGCTGCAGGTGAGCCTGCTGGCGCGCGCGCGGGCGGCCGGGGAGGGCGTGGACCCGGCGCTGCGCCGGGCGCTACTGCTGACGATCAACGGCATCGCCGCCGGGATGCGCAACACCGGCTGAGCGCTCCCGCCCGCGCGCGCCGCGGCCCCGTCCCCCCGCGCGGGGGGACG
>NZ_JBJLSG010000228.1:0-5722 GCF_050871925.1 Kineococcus gurbantunggutensis | reverse complement strand
GTCTATGGTTTTTTCGACGGAGAGTTTGATCCTGGCTCAGGACGAACGCTGGCGGCGTGCTTAACACATGCAAGTCGAACGGTGAACCCCTTCGGGGGGGATCAGTGGCGAACGGGTGAGTAACACGTGAGCAACCTGCCCCTGGCTCTGGGACAACCACTGGAAACGGTGGCTAATACCGGATACGACTCGCTCGGGCATCCGATGCGGGTGGAAAGTTTTTCGGCTGGGGATGGGCTCGCGGCCTATCAGCTTGTTGGTGGGGTGATGGCCCACCAAGGCGACGACGGGTAGCCGGCCTGAGAGGGCGACCGGCCACACTGGGACTGAGACACGGCCCAGACTCCTACGGGAGGCAGCAGTGGGGAATATTGCACAATGGGCGCAAGCCTGATGCAGCGACGCCGCGTGAGGGATGACGGCCTTCGGGTTGTAAACCTCTTTCAGCAGGGAAGAAGCCGCACTCCGGTGCGGTGACGGTACCTGCAGAAGAAGCACCGGCTAACTACGTGCCAGCAGCCGCGGTAATACGTAGGGTGCAAGCGTTGTCCGGAATTATTGGGCGTAAAGAGCTCGTAGGCGGTGTGTCGCGTCTGCTGTGAAAACTCAGGGCTCAACTCTGAGCTTGCAGTGGGTACGGGCACACTTGAGTGCGGTAGGGGAGACTGGAATTCCTGGTGTAGCGGTGAAATGCGCAGATATCAGGAGGAACACCGGTGGCGAAGGCGGGTCTCTGGGCCGTAACTGACGCTGAGGAGCGAAAGCATGGGGAGCGAACAGGATTAGATACCCTGGTAGTCCATGCCGTAAACGTTGGGCGCTAGGTGTGGGGTCCATTCCACGGACTCCGTGCCGCAGCTAACGCATTAAGCGCCCCGCCTGGGGAGTACGGCCGCAAGGCTAAAACTCAAAGGAATTGACGGGGGCCCGCACAAGCGGCGGAGCATGCGGATTAATTCGATGCAACGCGAAGAACCTTACCAAGGCTTGACATGCGCGGTGGCGCTCCAGAGATGGAGCTTCATTTAGTTGGTCGCGCACAGGTGGTGCATGGTTGTCGTCAGCTCGTGTCGTGAGATGTTGGGTTAAGTCCCGCAACGAGCGCAACCCTCGTTCCATGTTGCCAGCAATTCGGTTGGGGACTCATGGGAGACTGCCGGGGTCAACTCGGAGGAAGGTGGGGATGACGTCAAATCATCATGCCCCTTATGTCTTGGGCTTCACGCATGCTACAATGGCCAGTACAGAGGGCTGCGATACCGTGAGGTGGAGCGAATCCCAAAAAGCTGGTCTCAGTTCGGATCGGGGTCTGCAACTCGACCCCGTGAAGTCGGAGTCGCTAGTAATCGCAGATCAGCAACGCTGCGGTGAATACGTTCCCGGGCCTTGTACACACCGCCCGTCACGTCATGAAAGTCGGTAACACCCGAAGCCGGTGGCCCAACCCGTAAGGGGGGGAGCTGTCGAAGGTGGGACTGGCGATTGGGACGAAGTCGTAACAAGGTAGCCGTACCGGAAGGTGCGGCTGGATCACCTCCTTTCTAAGGAGCATCAGCCCACCGCGTTCTTGCAGGTTCGTCCTGGAGGGGTGTGGTGGGGTGGGCCGGTTTCTGCGGCGAGCGTTCGCAGGCCGGTGCTCGAGGGTGGAACATCAACACGGTGCTCATCGTCTGATCGGTGGCTAGTACGGCTGCGCCTTCTCCCGGCAACGGGGTGGGTGGGGTCTGGAACGCCGGGACCGGTTCTGGTGGTGGGCACCTGGCGCACTGTTGGGTCCTGAGGGACCGGGCACTGCTCTTCACTCCTTCTCCTGGTGGGTCTTCGGGCCGGCCGGCGCGGGGGTGCGGGGGGTGGGGTTCGTCTCTTGGTCAGGCCGTCTCGTGCGGGTCACATCGGTCGGGGTTCTCCCGGTGTCTGGTGCCCGTGGTGTGCGAGGTGGTGTCTGGTTGTTGTTTGAGAACTGCACAGTGGACGCGAGCATTGCATTGACAATGACTGTGACTGGTTTCTTGTCGTGGTGCTTCGTCGAGTAGATTTTTTCTGTGTCTTTGTGGTTAGGGTTCTTCGCTTGGCCCTGCCGCACGGGCTTCCGCGCCGCGTGGTGCTCTCTGCTTGCTGCTTGTGCTGGTGTGCTTCCTTCGGGGTGCTGCCGGTGGGAGTGGTGGGGTGGGGGGTGCCGCGGGTGGTGGGTGCTGGTGTGTGGTGGTGGCAAGTGTGTAAGGGCGCATGGTGGATGCCTTGGCATCAGGAGCCGATGAAGGACGTGGGAGCCTGCGATAAGCCTCGGGGAGTTGGCAACCGAACGGTGATCCGAGGGTGTCCGAATGGGGAAACCCGGCCGTCGTCATGGGCGGTCACCCGCACCTGAATGTATAGGGTGCGTGGAGGGAACGTGGGGAAGTGAAACATCTCAGTACCCACAGGAAGAGAAAACAACAGTGATTCCGTGAGTAGTGGCGAGCGAAAGCGGATGAGGCTAAACCGTTTCCGTGTGCGATACCTGGTAGGGGTTGCACGGGCGGGGTTGTGGGAGTGTGCTGGAGGCGGCTACCGACGCCTCGGACAGTGAGAAAGTCGTGGCATAGCCGAAGGATCTGGGAAGGTCCGGCGCAGTGGGTGAGACCCCCGTAGGCGAAATGCTGCGGCCTGTCTGGGCGCACCTCCCGAGTAGCACGGGGCTCGTGGAATCTCGTGTGAATCTGCCAGGACCACCTGGTAAGCCTAAATACTTCCTGATGACCGATAGCGGACCAGTACCGTGAGGGAAGGGTGAAAAGCACCCCGGGAGGGGAGTGAAATAGTACCTGAAACCGTGTGCCTACAATCCGTCGGAGCAGGCTTTGCACCTGTGACGGCGTGCCTTTTGAAGAATGAGCCTGCGAGTTAGTGGTACGTGGCGAGGTTAACCCGTGTGGGGAAGCCGTAGCGAAAGCGAGTCCGAACAGGGCGTTTCAGTCGCGTGCTCTAGACCCGAAGCGGAGTGATCTACCCATGGCCAGGTTGAAGCGCGGGTAAGACCGCGTGGAGGACCGAACCCACCAGGGTTGAAAACCTGGGGGATGAGCTGTGGGTAGGGGTGAAAGGCCAATCAAACTCCGTGATAGCTGGTTCTCCCCGAAATGCATTTAGGTGCAGCGTCGCGTGTTTCTTGCCGGAGGTAGAGCTACTGGATGGCCGATGGGCCCCACCGGGTTACTGACGTCAGCCAAACTCCGAATGCCGGTAAGTGAGAGCGTGGCAGTGAGACTGCGGGGGATAAGCTTCGTAGTCGAGAGGGAAACAGCCCAGATCATCAGCTAAGGCCCCTAAGCGTGTGCTAAGTGGGAAAGGATGTGGAGTCGCGCAGACAACCAGGAGGTTGGCTTAGAAGCAGCCACCCTTGAAAGAGTGCGTAATAGCTCACTGGTCAAGTGATTCCGCGCCGACAATGTAGCGGGGCTCAAGTACACCGCCGAAGCTGTGGCATTCACATGTGGACCTCTGATCGGTGACGTGATCCTTTGGGTCGCGGGTGCCGGTGGGCAGGTGTGTGGATGGGTAGGGGAGCGTCGTGTGCGGGGTGAAGCGGCCGAGTGATCGTGTCGTGGACTGCACACGAGTGAGAATGCAGGCATGAGTAGCGAATGACGGGTGAGAAACCCGTCCGCCGATTGACCAAGGGTTCCAGGGCCAGGTTCATCCGCCCTGGGTAAGTCGGGACCTAAGGCGAGGCCGACAGGCGTAGTCGATGGACAACGGGTTGATATTCCCGTACCGGCGTAGAACCGCCCATGCTGAATCCGGTGATGCTAAGCACCCAAAGCCGGTCGTTGCCTTCGGGCGCGGCTCGGTGGAGCGTGTGGCCCGATCCGGTAGTAGGCAAGCGTATTAACAGGGGTGACGCAGGAGGGTAGCTTCCGCGTGGCGATGGTTGTCCACGTCCAAGGGTGTAGGGCGAGGTGTAGGCAAATCCGCACCTCATGCAGCCTGAGACCCGATGGTGACCCCGTATGGGGGAAGCAGGGTGATCCCATGCTGTCTAGAAAAGCCTCGGCGCGAGGTTCGAGCCGCCCGTACCCTAAACCGACTCAGGTGGTCAGGTAGAGAATACCGAGGCGATCGAGTGAATCGTGGTTAAGGAACTCGGCAAAATGCCCCCGTAACTTCGGGAGAAGGGGGGCCTGAGGGGTGAAGCCGCTTGCCGGCTAGCTCTTGAGGGCCGCAGAGACCAGGGGGAAGCGACTGTTTACTAAAAACACAGGTCCGTGCGAAGTCGCAAGACGATGTATACGGACTGACGCCTGCCCGGTGCTGGAACGTTAAGGGGACCGGTTACCGCACCTCGTGTGCGGGACGCTGAGAACTTAAGCGCCAGTAAACGGCGGTGGTAACTATAACCATCCTAAGGTAGCGAAATTCCTTGTCGGGTAAGTTCCGACCTGCACGAATGGCGTAACGACTTCCCCGCTGTCTCAACCGCGAACTCGGCGAAATTGCACTACGAGTAAAGATGCTCGTTACGCGCAGCAGGACGGAAAGACCCCGGGACCTTCACTATAGCTTGGTATTGGTGTTCGGAACGGCTTGTGTAGGATAGGTGGGAGACTGTGAAGCGGTCACGCTAGTGGTCGTGGAGTCGACGTTGAAATACCACTCTGGTCGTTCTGGATGTCTAACTTCGGTCCGTGATCCGGATCAGGGACAGTGCCTGGTGGGTAGTTTAACTGGGGCGGTTGCCTCCTAAAGAGTAACGGAGGCGCCCAAAGGTTCCCTCAGCCTGGTTGGCAATCAGGTGTCGAGTGTAAGTGCACAAGGGAGCTTGACTGTGAGACAGACATGTCGAGCAGGGACGAAAGTCGGGACTAGTGATCCGGCCGTGGAGTGTGGAATCGCGGTCGCTCAACGGATAAAAGGTACCCCGGGGATAACAGGCTGATCTTGCCCAAGAGTCCATATCGACGGCATGGTTTGGCACCTCGATGTCGGCTCGTCGCATCCTGGGGCTGGAGTAGGTCCCAAGGGTTGGGCTGTTCGCCCATTAAAGCGGTACGCGAGCTGGGTTTAGAACGTCGTGAGACAGTTCGGTCCCTATCCGCTGCGCGCGTGGGAAACTTGAGAAGGGCTGTCCCTAGTACGAGAGGACCGGGACGGACGAACCTCTGGTGTGCCAGTTGTTCCGCCAGGAGCATGGCTGGTTGGCTACGTTCGGAAGGGATAACCGCTGAAGGCATCTAAGCGGGAAGCCTGCTTCGAGATGAGGTTTCCGTGCCCCTTTTGGGGTGAGAGGCTCCCTGCAGACTACAGGGTTGATAGGCCGGGTGTGGAAGCAACGACGCAAGAGTTGTGGAGCTGACCGGTACTAATAAGCCGATCACTTGTTACCAGCGCACACCAGTTCCCATCATGGGGTGGGGTGTGGTGGGCTCGAGTGGGGAACGGTTGACGAGTCAAGGACACGGGAGAGGTCTTCGTGGCGAAGTGGTCACGACGAGAAAACAGTCGAATCGGTCGAAGTGTTGATGGGTTAGTTGTTGTCAGTGCGTGTGTGTGCGTCCGCTGTGCGGTTCTCAGGCCGCAACCTGTGTTGTGGATCCTGGCCCTCGTGGTCCGGTGGTCATAGCGGTGGGGAAACGCCCGGTCACATTCCGAACCCGGAAGCTAAGCCCACCAGCGCCGATGGTACTGCTCGGGAGACTGGGTGGGAGAGTAGGACACCGCCGGCCACTCACTTCTGGTGAGACGG
>NZ_JBJLSG010000227.1:0-5740 GCF_050871925.1 Kineococcus gurbantunggutensis | reverse complement strand
CTGCTGGTGGTCGGTGCGCTGCGCCAGCGCGCGGTGCCCGCGCGCAGCCGGGTGGGTTTCGCGCACTGCTTCACCCCCGGCTTCGCGCACGACCACGTGGTGGTGGAGTTCTGGTCGCGCGGGCGCTAGCGGCGCGTGGACCCAGAGCTGGACCCGGTCCGTGGCGCTGTCGAGGTGCCCGGTGCTCCGGGGGTGCCCGGCACTCCGGGGGTATCGGGCGATGTCGAGGGGCGTGCAGCCGCTGCGGTGGCTGCTTTCGACCCGCACGACATCCTGGCCGGTGCCTCGACCAGCGCCGTGACCGGTGCCTCGACCAGCGCCGCGACCAGTGGCGTGATCGGTGCTCCGGCGCCATTCGAGACGGCCGCTCAGGCGTGGCTGGGCTGACGCGGCGGTGAGCGCGATGCCTCCGGGTACGGGGTGGTGCCCGGCTCGCCGTGGTGCGGGGCGGGTTTCGTGCGCGATGAGGTGCTGTACGAGGTGGCGCACCGCTTCGGTGATGAGCTGCTGCTGTGGGACGGCTGGGGGGCGCTGGAGGAGCCGGGGGTGCTGGGCGACGGTGAGGTGGATCAGCTGGCGCGATTGCTGGTGCTGGCCGATGGCGGGGACGTGGCGGCGGAGGTGGACCTGGTGGGGTGGTACCGCGGGGATGCGCGGCTGCACCCGGGGGAGCGGGTGCTCACGCGCTCCCCGTTCGGGGGTCCTGCGCGGGTGGTGGACCTGACCCGCGGGTTGCTGCCACCGTCGTGAGGAGGTGGAGGCGCCAGCCTTGGCCGGGGTGCCGGGGTGCCGGGGTGCCGGGGTGCCGGGGTGCCGGGGTGAGCGCCTGACCCTGCAGCCGTGAACGCGGGTCTTCGTCAGCCGATCGAGTCGCCGTGGGTGTCGCACAGGGAGGGCCAGCGGGCCGCGGCCCACGCCGCCCACGACCGGTGCGGCGGTGGGGGCGCGGGCGGCAGCGCGCCGGCCAGCTCGTCCTCGTCGGGTTCCTCGAAGTCCTGCCGCCAGCGCGCCAGGTCCTGGGCGCTGAGGGCGAAGGCCTGCCCAGGGGTGCGCGCGGCGCGCGCTCGCACGCGCGCCAGCTGGGTGTGCGGGTCCACGGCCAGGTACTCGGTGCGGCACCGGGCCCCGGCGGCGGTGAAGAGCTGGTGCAGGGCGTGGCGCTCCTCGCGCGCCCACAACCCGAAGTCGACGATCACGTTCAGGCCCTGCTCGGCGGCGCGCAGCGCGGTCCACAGCAGCCGGCCTTCGAGCACGTCGCGCTTGCCGGCGGCCTGGGGGTCGCCGACGAGGTCGCTGAACAGGTCGCCGTAGAGGGGGGTCATCCACTCGTCCGGGCTCAGGCGCAGGGCGGGCAGGTGCTGCTCGAGGTGGCGGGCGCGGGTGGTCTTGCCGGCGCCGGGCAGGCCGACCATGAGGACCGCCGTGGCGGGGTGCACAGCTGCCCTCCTCTCGTCGTCGCCTCGGTGGCGGACCGCCTATCAGTGGGGCGCCACCTCTCGATGGCGCACCGCCTGCCGTTGACCCCGGCGCCCCGCGAGGCCGCGGTCGGGCACGCGGTCATGCCCTTCGTTGTACCGACCGCGCGCTTGGGGGGCCAGCAGCTTTCCCGGTCGCCCCCTGTTGTCCGCTGTTGCCCGCTGCCCGGCGACACCGTGACGTCGCGCGGAGTGGGGAGCAGGGTTCGGGGGTCAGGGGTGAACGTGTGGTTGGCACCGCGTGCGGCCGCAGCCTCAGGGGCGACAGGGGGCGCCGGCAGGTTCACGCGCTGCCGCCCGTGCCGCCGGTGCTGCGGGTGCTGCCGGCGCCGTGGGTGCTGCGGGTGCTGTGGGGTGTGACGACGACCTGGTGCTCGTCCTCGTAGACCACCCGGCCGGGCTCGGCGGTGCGCAGGCGTTGCCAGGGCAGGCCGTGGGCGTCGAGCACGTGCAGGTAGCCGGCGATGCCGGTGAGCAGGTGGGTGGCGCTGTCCTTGAACCAGGCCGCGGCCAGCGGGTGGCGGTCACGGTCGTAGACGGTGGGGTCCACGCTGGTGGGGTCGGGGTAGGCGGCGTCGTAGGCGGCGTTGGCGCGCTCCACGAAGGCCTCCTGCTCGGGGGTGAGGCGTCCGTGCTTGCGCAGGGCGTTGACGGCGGCGAAGACGCCGAGGTGGCGCCCGCGGGGGTCGGGTGCGCTGAGCTGGTAGCGCACGTAGGTGGCCGCACCCGTCGTCGGAGGCGTCATCGGAGCCGTCACGGCTGCACCCCCTCGGGTGCCTGCGTGGCCTGCTCGGGGCTGCTGGGGGTGGGTGTGCCGCTGGTGGCCGAGGTTGTGGCCGGGGTGATGGCGGCGGCCAGGGTGGCCGCATCGGGCAGTCCGGCGCGTTCTTCGGGGGGCAGGGTGTCGTAGGTGTAGCTGGCCACGGCCACGGGGGCGGCGGTGCCGGCCAGGGCGTAGCGCACCGCCTGCTCGCGCGGGGCGCCGGTGCACAGCAGGATGCCGACGGTGGGGGCGTGCTTGCCGGGGCGGCGCAGGCGCTCGTCGACGAGGGCGACGTAGGCGCCCAGCTGGCCGGTGTAGGCGGGGGAGAAGTCCCCGACCTTCAGCTCGATGACGACGTAGCGGACCTGCTCCAGGGAGAAGAGGAGCAGGTCGATGATCATCTCGGTGTCGTCGACGGGGAAGTGCACCTGGCGCCCGACGAAGGACATGCCGTGCCCGAACGCGGTCAGCGTCTCTTGGAGGCGGTCCATCAGGGACTGCTCCAGCTGCCGCTCGGCCACCGGCTCGCTCAGGCCCAGGTGGTCGAAGACGTAGGGGTCTCGGGTCAGGGCCTGGGCGAGGTCGGAGTCGGCCGGGGGCAGGTGAGCGGCGAAGTTGGAGGGGGCCGCGCCGATGCGGGTGTGCAGGCGGGTGGCGATCTGGTGCTCCAGCACGGCGCGGGACCAGCCCTGCTGCGCGGCGCCGGCGGCGTACCACTGGCGCAGCTCGTGCTGGTCGAGGCGGTCCAGCAGCACTCGCACGTGGCCCCAGGGCAGTTGTGCCACAGGCTGTGGCACGAAGTCGTCCTCGGTGGGCCAGGCGGCGGCCAGGGCGCGCATGTAGTGCAGGTTGCGCCGGGAGAAGCCGCGCTGGTCGGGGAAGGCCTTCCGCAGGTCGCCGGCGAGGCGCTCGATGACCTTGGCGCCCCAGCCGTGCCGGTGCTGGCGCTCGAGGATGTCGCGGCCGATGGAGTGGTACAGGCGCAGCAGCTCGGTGTTGGCCGCGCGGGCGGCGCGCACCTGGCTGGTGCGCACGCGCTCGGTGAGCTGCTGGAGTAGCTCGGCGTAGCCGGCGGGCACGTCGGCGGGCAGCTCACCGGGCTGACCGGTGGCCAGCTCACCACCGGTGCTGTCGTCACCAGTGCTGTGGTCGCCGGGGGTGGCGGGCTGCAGGTCGCGTGCGGGCACGGGCGGCATCCTGCCGCCCGCCACCGACGGTCCCGCCATCGACGCCCCCGCCACCGACGGTCCCGCTACCGATGCCCCGAGCGCCGGACGTCCCCGCTACCGACGCCCCGAGCGCTGGACGGTCCCGCCACCGCCGGCCCGGGCGCCGGACGTGCCCGCCGCCTGGGGCGTGACCCGCACCCGGGCGCTGGCCGGACCGGCGCCCACGGGCCCGGCGCTTAGGGGCCGGGTGCCCAAGGCGTGCCGGTGGGCGGACCGCTCATGGGCCCGGGCACCCGCCCGGCGCTCGCGGGCCCGGGTGAGGGACCGCCGCGGCCTCTTGCGCTGGTTCGCTGCACAAACGGTCACGGTGGGTGAGACTGCAACGGTGGGGGAGACGACGTTGCCTCGGGGCGCGAACCTGGCGCTGCCGTCCTCGGCTGGTCGGGTGCGCGTGGTGCTCAGCTGGGACGAGGACCGGCACGATGCGCAGGCCGGGCAGGGCCACGACGGCGTGGCCGGTGGCGCGGGCCTGGCGGACGGCACGGGCCTGGCGGCAGGTGCCGCGGGTGTGGCGGGTCTGGCGGATGTCGATGCGTGCGCGCTGGTGCTGGATGAACACCGGCGGGTGCTCAGCGATGAGCACTTCGTCTTCTACAACCAGAGGACTTCCCCCGAGGGGGCGGTGCGCCACCTGGGGCGCACCGGCACCGCCACCGGTGCTGAGGAGCGCCTGGCGGTGGACCTGGAGGAGCTGGGCGAGCGGGCGTGCTTCGTGGTGCTGGCCGCCAGCGTGGGCCGCGGCGGCATCGGGCAGGTGCCGGGGCTGTGCCTGGTGCTCAGCGCCGGTGGTGAGGTGCTGGCGCGCTTGGAGGCGGGTGAGGCCGGGGCGGAGACGGTGTTCGTGCTGGCCGAGTTGTACCGGCGCGCAGGTCAGTGGAAGGTGCGCTGCGTCGGGCAGGGCTGGGAGGACGGCCTGGCCGGGCTGGCGCGCGACTTCGGCGTCGACGTCGCTGACGACCGTGCCAACGACGGCGCTGATGGTGACGTCCTTGAGGGGGACGGTCCCCGTGGCGGCCTCGACGGTGAGGCGGCGGGTGCCGAGGTCACCTCCAGCGTCGGCGCCGATGTCGATGCCGATGTCAGTTCCGCGGCCGCTGCCCTGTCCGTGGAGGACACCGGCCAGGCGCTGCTCGGGCAGGCCGGCGCCCCAGCAGCGGCAGCGGCTGTGACGCAGGCTGCGACGGAGGGTGTGGACGTCGTCGACGGCACAGGTGACGACCTCGTCGAGGTCGTCGACGTGGAGGAGGCTGACGCGCCGGCGAGCGAGCCGGTGGAGAGCGAGTCGGTGGAGGGCGGGTCGGTGGAGGGCGGGTCGGTGGAGGGCGGGTCGGTGGAGGCAGGGTCCACCGCCGCACAGGTCGCCTCGCCCGGCACAGCTTCCAGCGCTCCTTCCGGTGCGCCGGCGATCGCACCCAGTGCGATCCCCGCTGCGACTCCTGCTGCGTCTGGGACGGCGGCTGTCACCACGGGTGCTGCTGCTGCTCCCAGGGGGGTGCGCACCCGCAAGGCCGGGGCGACCCGAGCGCCGGCGCGCGCGGTGGTGCCGGCAGCTCCGGAGCTGCGCCTGCGGCTGGAGGAGTCCTGGCAGCCCGCCCGGGTGTTCTCCATCTCCGGGGTGGGCAGCGGGGAGGAGCAGGAGAAGCGCGCCACCTCTGCGCTGCTGGCCACGGTCATGGGGGTGCGGGCCTTCGCCAGGTCCTTGACCGCGCACTTCGACGCTCCCGCCGGGGTGGTGGAGACCTACCTGGAGACCCCCTTCAAGCTCGCCGAGGCCACCGTGGTCCCCGACGGGGTGATCCGCATCGCCCGCGCCGGAAGGGTCTGGACCGCTCTGGTGGAGGTCAAGACCGGCGATGCGGTGTTGCGCCGGGCGCAGGTGGAGAACTACCTCGATGTCGCGCGCGAGCAGGGCTTCGAGGCGGTGGTGACCATCTCCAACGAGATCTCCCCCGGCGCCGGGGAGCACCCCGTGGAGGTGGACCGGCGCAAGCTGCGCGGCAAGGTGGCCCTGCACCACTTGTCCTGGGCCGAGGTGGTGCACGAGGCGCAGATGACGCTGAGCCACCGCGGGGTGGGCGACGCTTTGCAGGCGTGGCTGCTGGGCGAGCTGATCCGCTACCTGCAGCACCCGCGCTCAGGGGCGGCCGGGTTCGAGGACATGGGCCCGGCGTGGGTGGGGGTGCGCGAGGCGGTGGCGGCGGGCACCCTGCGCGCGGGGGATCGCAAGGCGCCGGCGGTGGCCGAGGCGTGGATCCGCCTGGTGCGCCAGCTGC
>NZ_JBJLSG010000226.1:0-5796 GCF_050871925.1 Kineococcus gurbantunggutensis | reverse complement strand
GCTGGCCACGAGGACCTGGGAGCTGATCAGCGCCCCGGGCACCGGCACCACCGGCAGCACCGGCACGGCGGCCGGCACGCTGCTGGAGCGCGACTACCGGGTGTCCACCACCGCCCCCAGCGTGGCCGTCTCCGCCGACGGGCAGCAGGTGTTCTTCTTCTCCGCGCGCACCGACCTGGTGCCCGGGGACACCAACAGGGCCATCGACCTGTTCCGCAAGGACCTGCGCACCGGGGTCACCACCCGCATCTCCACCGACTCCACCGGCGCGCAGCTGAGCGCCGGCGCGGTCGGCTCGGCGCTGGCGATCACCCCGGACGCGCGGTTCGCGGTGTTCGTGGCCAAGTACCAGGACATCCGGGTGCTGTGGCGCAAGGACCTGAGCACCGGTGAGCTCGCGGTCGTCTCGGGCACGGGCACCTGGCGCTCGCTGAGCCAGGCGCACCCGGTGAGCGTGGACGCGCACGACGTGGCCATCAGCGACGACGGGCGCTACGTGGCCTTCAGCGCGCGCAGCACCGCCTTGACGCCCAGGAGCATCGAGTACCTGGCCTACCGCCGCGACATGAGCAGCGCGCAGATCCTGCGGGTGGGGGTCCCCACCCAGGTGAACACCTGGGAGCACCAGGTGGCCCTGGATCCCAGCGGGCGCTACGTGTTCTTCCAGACCGCGGCCAACGTCGGCGCCGATGTCGATGGGCGCACCGACTGGTACCGGCGCGACACCGCCGCCGGGCCGACCGCGCCGCTGGTGCTGGTGACCTCCCAGGCCTCCGGCGCGCCCAGCGCTCACCGCATCACCACCGCCGATGCGTGGGGCTCGTTGCAGGTGCTCTCCGGTGAGCGGGTGGTGGTGGCCACGCTGCAGGCGCTGGTGCCCGTGGACACCAACGCCCGGGTGGACCTGTACCGCAAGGACCTGGGCACAGGAGCGGTGACGCCCGCGCTGGGGTGAGCGCCCCCGGGCGGTGAGCGGTGGCGCGCGGTGGGCCGGGAACCGGCCCACCGCGCGCCACCCTGCTTGAGCGGTCGCGGTGCTCAAGCACCCGTTCACCCCTCGCCGGCACCGGGTTCGCACGCGGCGGCAGGGCCGATCGCGTGGTGCTGCACCGGCCGCTGCGTCAACACCGTGTGAAGACCCGGCGTGGCGCGTAACCCTCCCGCCGTCCCGGCCGATGCTCATGGTGACGACGCTCACGCCGCCCGAGGAGTCACGATGCCGAGCACCCTCCCCAGCCTCGCCGCCTGCCTGGTCCTGCACGGCACCACGGCCCCGCCCGACCTGGACGCCGACCTGCGCGACCTCGCCTCCGTCGCCGACGAGGTCGTCGTCTACGACACCGCCGACCACGTCGCCCCGGGCAGCGCCGCGTTCGAGGCGACCCTGCACCCGGCCGTGACCGTGGTCAGCGGCTTCTGGGCCGACGACCGCGAGCGGGCCAAGCGGGCCGCGCTGGCGCACGTGGAGGCGGACTGGGCGCTGTGCGTGCTGCCGGGGGAGAAGGTGCGCGTCGACACCGGGGAGCTGCGCCGCCTGCTGCAGGTGGCCGGGGACGTGCCGGCGATGTCGGTGCGCGTGGACGACGTGGTGCGCGGCACCCACCGCTCCGCGCGGCTCCTGCACAAGGACACGGCCCTGCCCGGCGCGGTGTGCCGGCCGGTGGACGGGCTGGTGGAGGTGCCCAGCCGGCTGCTGACCGTGGAGCAGCCTGTGGCCACCACCGCCAGCGTGCCGCGCCAGCGCGGGGTCTTCGACCGGGTCTGAGCCCGGGCCCGGCGGCCGGTGCGCGGGTAGGCTGACCGCGACCTCAGGGAGGTGCTGGACCGTGACGACCCACCCGCTGACCGAGCCGTCCGCCGCGCCCGGGATCGGGCGCGCCCTCTCCTGGGAGGAGTACGAGCGCCTGCCGGAGGACCCGCGTGCCGAGTACATCGACGGACGGCTCGTCGTGAGCCCCAGCCCGACCGAGCAGCACCAGAGGATCGCGCTCGAGCTCGCCTTCGCCCTGCGGAGCGTGCTGCCCCCCACGCACCGCGTCAACGCCGCGTGGGCGTGGAAGCCCGGGCGCGACGAGTTCATCCCCGACGTCATGGTCTACCCGGTCGACGAGGCCGCGGCCGGCCCGGCGGCCCGCTTCACCGGCACGCCCGTCCTCGCGGTGGAGGTCCTGTCCTCCAACCGTGGCGACGACCTGGTCTGGAAGGCCGGCAAGTACGCCGCCGCGGGCCTGCCGCACTACTGGGTGGTGGACCCGCGCGACGAGCTGTTCCGCGCCTACGCCCTGGAGGACGGGCTCTTCGTCCCGCGCACCGTGCTGGAGCGCGGCGACCCGCCCACCGAGGTGGACCTCGGCGTGGCAGTGGTGACGGTGGACGTCGCCGCCCTGCTGGGCTGAGCTCAGCCGCCCGAGAGGGAGAAGTGCTGGTAGTCCTTCAGCGTGCGCCAGTCCCCGCCCCAGGTGAAGCCGCGCGCGGCGAAGGCCCGCACCACCGCGTCGCCGGCGGTGATCCGGCCCCGGGCGGGGGTGCGGTCCAGGTGCGCCCGGCCCGCCGCGGGCAGCACGGTCGTGCCCTTGACGTACGGGTTCTGCACGGGGTTCAGGTCGATCGCGGTGCCGTAGGAGTGCTCGGAGAAGCTCGTGCCGCCGGTCGTGGCGCGGCAGTTGAACGCCGAGGTGTTGTTCGCGGCCATGGAGGCGTCGTCGGAGCCGCCGTACGCCTCCACCGGCTCCACCCGCTCCACCGGGAAGCGCAGCGCGTACAGGTCCCCGAAGACGTCCGCGACCGCCTGGGCGACGTCGTCGCGCACGACCAGCCGGCCGGTGCGCGGGGTGCCGGTGAAGTCGACGTGGGTGACCGTGACGGCCCGCAGCCGCTGCGGGGCCACCGGGCAGCCCGCCCGCCACGACGCCGACAGCTCCGCCGCGCTCACCGGCGCGATCGAGGAGGCGTAGGGCTTGCCGGCCGGCGCCGGGGCGGGGGCCACCGCGCGGGCGCGGGCGCTGACGACCGGTGCGGCCTCGGCTGCCGTGGTCGCGGTGTCGGGTGCCGAGGCGGCTGACGTGGCGCCGCAGACGGCGAGCAGGACGGTGCCGGCGAGGGCGGCGGCGCAGCGGGCGGGGCGCATCAGCTCACGCTAGCGCCGAGCACCCCCGCCGCGCGTGCCACCGGCACGTCCGCCGACACGTCCACCGGTGCGGGGCGCAGCGGGTGGACGCCCTGCTGCACCCGCGCCACGACGTGCAGGAACAGCGCGGCGCCGGCCATCTCGCACGCCTCCTCGACGTGCTGCACGGAGTCCAGCAGCAAGCCCTCCTGGTCGGCGCCCGCGTCGAGCAGGAGGCCGCCGGCCACCTCCATCCCCGCCGCCCCGCCCACGTAGAGGGCGCCGGCGAGGACGGCGAGCGCGGCGACGCGCCGGGGCAGCGCCCGCAGGAAGCGCACGAAGAGCAGCCCGGCCACGACGGCCAGGGGTGCGGCGACGACGACCCAGGCGTAGTTCTGCGGGCCGACCGCGGCGCGCACCGGCAGCTCGGACAGGCGCTCGTGCAGGCCCACCATCTCGTCCAGCGACAGGTACGCGAACCCCGCGCTCAGCGCCAGCCAGTGCCAGCGCCAGCGCGCCCTCCCGGCGAACAGCCGCCGGGCCACCTCCAGGCACGACAGGGCGATCGCGGCGAGCAGCGCCGTGGAGAACCAGGCGGGCACGTTGCGCTCGTTGTCCACGCCCAGCAACCACGCCAGCCACACCACGGGGTGGGCCTGCGCGCCGCCGGCCGTGACGGCGAACGTCAGGGCGTAGCTGACGCCCACGACCAGGGCGACGGCGCCCAGCAGGACGGTGAGCAGCGTCCTGGGACGGACGGAGATGCTGAACAAGGGGCCCCCTGGGCGACGGCCACCGCTGAGCGGGTGGCGGGCGGGCCGCAAGGTTAACCAGGCATGAACGGAGATTGAAAGGGTTATGACTGCCTGTGGTCGAGGTGTGCCGGGAGGGTGACGGTCCCGCCCCTCAGCCCCCTCAGCCCCCTCGGCCTGCCGGCTCGAGCCGTCCGTGCCGCAGCCGCAGCACCCGGTCTGCCAGGTCCACGCCCTCCTCGCGGTGCGCCAGCAGCAGCACCGAGCGCCCGCCGCCGGCACGCACCAGGTCCGCCACCAGCGCCCGCCCGGTGGCCTCGTCCAGGCCCTCGCTGGGCTCGTCGAGCACCAGCACCGCCACGTCCGCCAGCAGCGCGCGCGCCATCGCCAGCCGGCGCCGCTCGCCGCCGGAGACCGGGGCGCCGCCGTCGCCGAGGCGGGAGTCCAGCCCGGCGGGCAGGCTCGCCAGCCACGCGTCCAGCCGCACCCGGTGCAGCACCGCCAGCAGGTCCGCGTCGGCCCGTCCGGGCGAGGCCAGCAGCAGGTTCTCGCGCAGGCTGGTGGCGAAGACGTGCTCGTCGTCGCCGACCAGGCCCACGACGGAGCGCACGTCGTCGCCGTCGAGCTGCGCCAGCGGCACCCCGTCCAGCTCCACGGCGCCGCCGCGCACGTCCAGGAAGCGCATGAGCACCGCCGCCAGGGTGGACTTGCCGCTGCCGGAGGCCCCGCGCACCGCGACCACCTCGCCCGGGGCCAGGTCCAGGTCCAGCCCGTCCAGGGCCGTGCCCTCCCAGCCGGCGACGACGCCGCGCAGCCGCAGGCGCCGCCCGGCCCCGGCCGGCGCGGGCAGCGGGCGCGGCGCGGCCGGCTCGTGCGCGGCCAGCGGCGTGGCCAGCAGCTCAGCGCTGCGCTGCGCCGCCTGGCGCGCGCGGTGCCGGGCGCGCACCGCGTCCGGCAGGCCGCGGGTGGCCTCGGCGACCCCGGCCGCGGCCAGCACCGCCGCCGCCGCCCACGCCGCACCGGCCCGCGAGGCGTCGGCGACCAGCGCCGGGCCCAGCACGGCCAGCCCCGCGCCCAGCGCCTGCAGCGCCGCCGTCGCCGCGGCCGCGCGCGCCCGGCGCCGCTCACCGGCGGCCAGGCGGGAGACGCTGCGCCGCAACGGCTCCAGGGGTTCCCCGGCGCCGACGGC
This sequence comes from Kineococcus gurbantunggutensis, assembly GCF_050871925.1. Lineage (NCBI taxonomy): Bacteria > Bacillati > Actinomycetota > Actinomycetes > Kineosporiales > Kineosporiaceae > Kineococcus > Kineococcus gurbantunggutensis. Next base: position 749 of record NZ_JBJLSG010000226.1, on the reverse strand, counting down.
CAGCAGGTCCTCCACGCCCGCGGCGCTCTCGGCGGCCGCCTGCGCCAGCGCGGCCACGTCGTCGCGGTGCGCGTCGGCGCGCCGCTCCGCCCACCCCGCCAGCAGCGGGGCGGCCAGGCCGGCCACCAGCAGGCCCGGCAGCGCGGCCAGCGCCGGCGCCGGGTCGGCCGCGGCGGCGGTCGCCAGCGCCGCGGCCAGCGCCAGCGCGGCCACCGCCACCGGGTGCCGCCAGCGCAGCAAGGCGTCCACGCGCGCGTCCACGTCGTGCACGAGCTGCACGAGCAGGTCGCCCGAGCCGCCGGCGCGCCGGCGCGTCAGCGGCCCGGGCAGGCGCGGCACCAGCGCGGCGACCACCGCCGCGCGCCGCTGCGCCAGCCTCGCCAGCGCCGCGTCGTGCGAGAGCAGCCGCTCGGCGAGCACCAGCAGCGGGCGGGCCGTGGCGCTGGCGCGCACCACGACCGCGGCCACCGACAGCGTCAGCACCGGCGGGCGGTCCGCGGCGGTGACGATCAGCCACGTCGCGGTGGCGGTCAGCGCCGCCCCGGCCAGCACCGCGGCCGCGCCGGCGGCGACGGCCAGCCCGGCGCGCGCCCGCACCGAGGCGCGCAGCCGGGCGCGCAGCCCGCGCGCGGGGACCGGTGCGTCGGGGACCGGGTCGGCGGGGGCCGTGGGGGGGGGGGGGGGGGGGGGGGGGGGGGGCGGGGGGGGGGGGGGGGGGGGGGGGGGGGGGGGGGCCGGCGCCCCCCACA
>NZ_JBJLSG010000225.1:0-5883 GCF_050871925.1 Kineococcus gurbantunggutensis | reverse complement strand
GTCTCCGGGGGGGTGGGTTCTCCCAGTAACCAGGCCCACCACCACACCCCCCCCCCGCCGCCGCCCCCCGCCCCCCCCCCCCGCGGCGGCGGGGTGCTCGCCGTCACCGGGGACCGCGACCTGTTCCAGCTCGTGGACGACGCCGCCGGGGTGCGGGTGCTGTACGTGGGCCGGGGCGTGCGCCGGGCCGAGGTGGTCGACGAGGCGTGGCTGCAGGCGCACCACGGGGTGCGCCCGGGCGCCCGGTACGCGGACCTGGCGGTGCTGCGCGGGGACCCCTCGGACGGGCTGCCCGGCGTGCCCGGCGTCGGGGCCAAGACGGCCGCGGCGCTGCTGGAGCGCTACGGGGACCTGGCGGGGGTGCGGGCCGCGGCCGCAGACCCCTCCTCGGCCCTGCCGGCCGGGCAGCGCCGCCGCCTGCTGGAGGCCGCGGACTACCTCGACGCCGCCCCGGTGGTGGTGCGCACCGCGGCCGGCGCGCCGGTGGCGCGGGTGGCCGACGAGCTGCCGCGCACGGCGGCCGACCCGGCGGCGCTGGAGGCGCTGGTGGCGCGCTGGGGGCTGGGCTCGAGCGTGCAGCGGGTGCTGGCGGCGCTGGCCGACCGGTGAGGCGGTCTCGACCTCACCTCGAGGGTGAGGTCGAGACCGCGCGGCGGGGCCGGCTCAGGTCAGGGAGGTGTGGGCCACCACGCCGCGACGCACCGCGTCCACGGCCTCGCGGGCCGAGGAGCGCACCGCGGGGTCCACCGAGGCGGAGGCGATCTGGTCCAGCAGGTCCACCAGCTGCTTGCAGCGGCGCACGAAGTCGCCGGCGGCCAGGTCCGCCTCGCGCAGCACCGCGTCCAGGCGGTGCCCCGAGGCCCAGCGGTGCACCGCCCACGCCAGGCCGGCGTCCGGCTCGCGGGTCGCGGGCACCTTGTGGTGCTCCTCGCGGTCGGTGAGCTCGCTCCACAGCCGCACGGTGGCCGCGATGGCGTCCTCGGCGCGGCGGGGCACGCGCTCGGTGCGCGATCCCTCGTCGCGGCGGGACTCGTGCACCAGGGTGGACACCGCCGCCGCCAGGTCGGCGGGCCCCAGGCCCGCCCAGGCGCCGCGGCGCAGGCACTGCGCCACGAGCAGGTCGGTCTCGGCGTTGATGCGGCGCAGGCTGCGGCCGATGTCGGTGACCGCGCTGCCGTCGGGGGTGAGGTACCCCAGCTCGGCGAGCAGGTCGCACACCCGGTCGAAGGTGCGGGCGATGGTGCCGGTGCGGCCCTCGATGCTGCGCTGCAGCGCCCTGGTGTCGCGGGCCAGCTTCTCCTCGCGCACGGCCCAGCGGGCGTGCTCCTCGCGGTCGGCGCAGCCGTGGCAGGGGTGGGCGCGCAGCCGCTCGCGCAGCTCGGCGAGCACCGGGTCCTCGTCGGCCGCCGCGGACCCGCCGCGGCGGCGGCGCGGCACGTCGCCGCCGCCGACCTCGGCCAGGGCGTTGCGCAGCGAGGAGGCCAGGTCGCGGCGGGCCTGGGGGCTGCGCCAGTTGAACGCCTTGGGGACCTTCACGCGCGCCACCGGCTCGACGGCGCCGGTGAAGTCGTGCGCGGAGACGGTGCGCACCTGCCGGTCCTGGCTGAGCACGCGCGGGGACGGCCCGTCGAAGCCCTTGCCGTCGACGAGGTCGAGCACCACGCCGAAGACCTCCCGGCGCCCGCCGGGCAGGCGCACGACGTCGCCGGTGCTGAGGGACTCCACGGAGCGGCGGGCCTCGGCGCGGCGCTCGGCGGCGCCGGCGCGGGAGAGCTCCTTCTCCCGCTCGGTGACGCGCTGGCGCAGCGCGAAGTACTCGGCGAAGTCGCCCAGGTGGCAGGTCATCGCCTCGCGGTAGCCGGCCAGGGCGCGCTGCTGCTCGCGGATCTGCTGGGCCTGCCCCACGACGGCGCGGTCGGCCTGGAACTGCGCGAAGGACGTCTCGAGGATGTCGCGGGAGCGCTCGCGGCCGACCTGCTCGACGAGGTTGACGGCCATGTTGTACGTGGGCCGGAAGCTGGAGCGCAGCGGGAAGGTGCGCCGCGAGGCCAGGCCCGCGACGGCCTCGGGGTCGGTGCCCGCGCTCCACAGGACGACGGCGTGGCCCTCCACGTCGATGCCGCGGCGCCCGGCGCGGCCGGTGAGCTGGGTGTACTCCCCCGGCGTGACGTCGACGTGGGTCTGCCCGTTCCACTTCACCAGGCGCTCGAGCACGACGGAGCGGGCGGGCATGTTCACGCCCAGGGCCAGGGTCTCGGTGGCGAAGACCGCCTTGACCAGGCCGTCGGCGAAGAGCTGCTCGACGGTCTCCTTGAAGACCGGCAGCAGGCCGGCGTGGTGGGCGGCCAGGCCGCGCTCGAGCCCGTCGAGCCACTCCCAGTAGCCCAGCACCGCCAGGTCCGAGGAGGGGATCTCCGCGCAGCGCTCCTCGGCGATCGCGCGGATGCGCCGGGAGTCCTCCGGGGTGGTCAGCCGCAGGCCCCAGGCCACGCACTGCTGCACGGCCGCGTCGCAGCCGGCGCGGCTGAAGATGAAGGTGATCGCCGGCAGCAGCCCGGCGGCGTCGAGGCGCTCCAGGACCTGCGCGCGGCTGGGGGTGCGCCCGCCGGGCGGGCCGGCGGCGAAGCGGCCGCCACCGGGTCGCGGGCGGCCCGGCCCGCGGCCGCGCCCGCGCCCGGCGGCGGCGAGGCGGTCGCTGCGCAGCTGCTGGCGGGCCATGGCCACCAGCTCGGGGTTGACGATGGCGCCGGGCACCAGGGAGCCCTCGTCGCCCTCCAGCGGGTCGCCGGCGGGGTCGGTGAACAGGTCGTACAGCTCGGTGCCGACCAGCAGGTGCTGCCACAGCGGCACGGGCCGGTGCTCGGAGACGACGACCTCGGTGTCGCCGCGCACGGTGTCCAGCCAGGCGCCGAACTCCTCGGCGTTGGAGACGGTGGCCGACAGGGAGGTCACCAGCACGTCGGAGGGCAGGTGGATGATCACCTCCTCCCACACCGCCCCGCGGGAGCGGTCGGCGAGGTAGTGCACCTCGTCCATCACCACGTGGCCCAGGCCGTCGAGCAGCGCGGAGCCGGCGTAGAGCATGTTGCGCAGCACCTCGGTGGTCATCACGACCACGGGCGCCTCGCCGTTGACGGAGTTGTCGCCGGTGAGCAGGCCGACGCTGGCGGCGCCGTGGCGCTCGACGAGCTCGGCGTACTTCTGGTTGCTCAGCGCCTTGATGGGCGTGGTGTAGAAGGCCTTGCGGCCGGTGCTCAGCGCCAGGTGCACCGCGAACTCGCCGACGACCGTCTTGCCGGCGCCGGTGGGGGCGGCGACGAGGACGCCGCGCCCGGCCTCCAGCGCGCGGCACGCCTGCAGCTGGAAGCCGTCGAGCTCGAAGCCGACCGTGCTCGCGAAGCGCGCCAGCTCGGTGCGCGACTCCTCAGTCCGGCGGCGCGCTGCCGCGTAACGTTCCGCGGGGCTCGCCATGTCGCGACAGTACGTCACGGCCACCAGCGGTGCGCGCCGACCCCCCGGCGCAACAGCGCTCCTAGGCGAGCACGCGCAGCGCCGCGGGCACCACCTCGCACGTCAGCGGCAGCCGGCCCACGGGCTCGCCGTCGGCGTGCGGGCGCGGCAGGCGGGCCCGGCGCGCGCCGGCGGCCGCCTCCAGCGGCTCCAGGCGCACCGTGCGGGCGCGGTGCACGCGCACCGCCGGGGAGCCCAGGTGCTCGCCGGGGCGCAGCTTGGTGAACAGGCGCACCGCGGGCACGGTGGACAGCGCGTCCACGACGACGACGTCCAGCAGCCCGTCGGCGGGGTCCGCGCCCGGGGCCACGGCCAGCCCGCCGCCGTAGCAGCGGGTGTTGGCGACGGCGACGAGGAGGACCTCCTGCTCCAGGACGCGCCCGTCGAGGGTGACGCGCAGGGGCAGCCCGCGCACGACGAGCAGCTCGCGCACCGCGGCGAGGGTGTAGCGGGCCGGGCCGGAGGGCCAGCGCCAGGCGTTGGCCCGCTCGTTGACCAGGGCGTCGACGCCGGAGGCCAGGATGCTGGCGTACCAGCGCTCCCCCTCGGCGCTGCGCACCCGCACCGCGTCCACGGCCCGGCGCGCGCCCGAGCGCAGGGCGGCGGAGACGGCGGCCACGGCCGCCACCGGGTCGCCCAGCGGCAGGTCCAGCCCGCGCGCGACGTCGTTGCCGGTGCCGGCGGGCACGATGCCCAGCGCGGTGGCGGTGCCGGCGACCTCCTGCACGGCGGCGTGCACGAGGCCGTCGCCGCCGACGACCACGAGGGCCTGCAGCTCCCCCGCGGCGCGGCGCGCGGCGGCGCGGGCGGCGTCCAGGTCCGGGCCGGACAGGTCGGTGACGGCGTGGCCGAGGCGGCGCAGCTCGGCGCGCACGCGGGCGCCGGCGGCGAACCCGGCGCCGCGGCCGGCGGTGGGGTTGACGAGCAGGCCGACGGGGCCGGGACCGCTCACGCGGCCCGGCCCCGGGGTGCGGCCGGGCCCCTCAGAGGGGGCTGGCTTCGTCGTCGGAGAGGTCCGCGAACTCCGAGCGCCCCTCGCGGCGGGCGCGGCGCTTGTCGTTCCAGATGCACACGCCGATCGCGACGAAGAACAGCAGGATCAGCGGCAGGGCCATGACGATCATGGTCAGCGCGTCCGGGGTGGGCGTGAAGATCGCCGCGAAGACGAAGCAGAGGAAGACGACGATGCGCCACTGCTTCAGGATCGCCCGCCCGGAGACCAGGCCGGCGAAGTTCAGCGCCACCAGCAGCACGGGCACCAGGAAGGAGATGCCGAACGCCAGCAGCAGGCGCATGACGAACGACAGGTAGTTGTTCGCCGTGATGAAGGTCGAGGACCCCTCGGCCGTGAACTCCGAGAGCAGGTGGATGGTCGTGGGCAGCACCGAGGCGGCCAGCGCCACGCCGGCCAGGAAGAGCGGCACGGCCGCGGCGACGAAGCCGACCGCGTAGCGGCGCTCCTTCTTCGTCAGCCCGGGGGTGACGAAGGCCCACAGCTGGTAGATCCACACGGGGCTGGAGACGATGAGGCCCACCCAGATCGCGCCCTTGACCTGGACCTCGATGGGCCCGACCACGCTGTCGTAGTTCAGCGTGCCGTTGGTCAGCTGCTGCAGGGGGCGGATCAGCTGGGGCAGGACGAGGTCGCCCCACAGCCACCAGCCGGCCACCGCGCCGAGCACGACCCCGAGGGCAGCGCGGAAGAGCCGCTTGCGCAGCTCGTCCAGGTGCTCGCGCAGGGGCATGCGCCCCTCGGGGTCCTTCGGCGGCCGGCGCCGTCGGAACGTCGTCACAGCCACGTCGCCGGGGTCCTCCGTGTGCGTCGGTGCTCGGTCAGCGGCGGGTCAGCGCTCGCGCGGGGCGCTGGAGGCCTCGCTGGCGCTGCGGGTGCCGTTGACGTGCGGGGCGGTGCCGTTGACCTGGCCGTCGTCGAGGGCCTTGGGGGTGAAGGCGGTGCCGCGCTCGGCGACGTCGTCGTCGTCCTTCTGCATCTCCTTGACCTCGCTCTTGAAGATGCGCAGCGACCGGCCCAGCCCCCGCGCGGCGTCGGGAAGGCGCTTGGCGCCGAACAGCAGCAGCAGAACGACGACCAGCACGATGATGTGCCAGGGCTTCATTGCGCCCATGGTGCTCAACCTCCGTAGGGGGACGGTGCACGGTCATCGTACGTCCCCGGCACCCCGGTGCGGACCCACCACGCGCAGCGCGTGCCCGCCCGGGGCGCGCTGGCGGCCGGCGCCGGGCGCCGGACCCGCGCCGGTCGCCGCGCGTTCACCCCGCCGCCGCGCGGCGGTCGCCCGGTGCCGCGGGGCCCGGCCGTGGCCCCGGCCCGGGGGGTTGGCGCCGGCGCGCGCGGGGGCGCCCCCCCCCCCC
>NZ_JBJLSG010000224.1:0-5920 GCF_050871925.1 Kineococcus gurbantunggutensis | reverse complement strand
CGCCGGCAACAAATTAGTGGTGAGACGGAATCCCATTCCTTGTTGGGTGGGGGGTGCTGGGTGTGGTTGAGGCCCGTGCCCCCTTGGGTGGGGGGCACGGGCCTTTCCCGCGTTTGGGGACGATCGTGCGGCACGTGGAGGAGCGCGGCCGGATGGCGCAGGGCTGACACCGCCGCGTCCGGATCCCGCCCCGGCGTGGCGGTCGTCTGCCGTCCCCGGTCTGCGGGGCCGCAACCGCACGGCGCTGACGCGTTGACGGTTCTACCGTGTCGTTGCCCCTCACAACGATCGGAGAAACCGTGAGCGCCACAGTCGAGACGCAGCCGCTCGAGCACCGATCTCCCTCGCCCTCCCCCCTGGAGGCTGCACGTGCGCTGCGTGAGGTGCTGGCCTCGCACGCCGCCGCGGACGACGACGCCCGCCGGTTGGTGCCGGCCAGCGTGTCCGCCCTCCACGGAGCGGGCCTCTTCGGCCTCGGCGCCCCGGTCGAGTTCGGCGGTGCGGGTGCGGACCTGCGCACCATCGCCCGGGTGGGCGCCGAGCTCGCCCGCGGCTGCGGTGCCTGCGGCTGGATCACCTCGTTCTCGGCGGCCTCGGCCACCATGCTGGACGTCTTCGACCCCCGGGCCCGCGCCGACGTCTGGGCCGAGGGGCCCGACGTGCCGCTGGCGGTCTCCCTCGCTCCGGCGGGGACCGCGCAGCGGTTGGGGGACTCGCACGTGCTGCGGGGCAGCTGGAGCTGGGTCACCGGGGTGCACCACGCCCGCTGGGTGCTGCTCGCCGCCACCGTCGTCGACGAGGCGGGGGAGAACGACCCGCACCCCGTGCCGGGACCCCCGCGCGTCCTCGTCGCCCTGGTCCCGGCCGCTGAGCTGAGCGTGCGCAGCACCTGGTTCACCGCCGGGATGCGCGGCACGGGCAGCGACACCGTCAGCGCGGAGGACCTCGTGGTCCCGGCCCACCGCACCGCGCCCCTGCAGGCGCTGCTGACGGGCCTGCCGGTGCCCGTCGCCGGGGTGCCGTCCCCGCGGCCGCGGCGGACGGCCACCGCCACCGCGCTGGCTCCGACGATCGCCGGCCCGATCGTCGGCATGGCGCGCTCCGCGCTGGACGTGGCGCAGGAGATCGCGCTGCGCAAGCCGATGTCGATGTCGCCGTACTCGCGCCTCGCCGACGCGCCCAGCGTGCAGCTGGCCGTGGCCGACGCCGCTCGCCTGGTCGACACCGCCGAGCTGCACCTGCTGCGGGCGGCGGACGACCTCGACGCCGTGCCCCGCACGGGCCCGCTGAGCCCCACCACCCAGGCGCGGGTCCGCATGGACATCGGCACGGTGGCCACCTGCTCCCAGCAGGCGGTCGAGCTGCTGGTGAACGTCTGCGGTGCCGGCAGCGTGCTCGACGGCACTGCACTGCAGCGCATCTGGCGGGACGTCTCCACCGCCACGCGGCACGCCCTGCTCAACCCCGGCTACGCCCGGGAGGTCTACGGCCGGGCGCTGCTGGGCCTGCCGGGCCTGCCCGGCGCGCCGGCCTGAGCGGCGCGCCCCCTCAGGGGCGCAGCACGGTGATGCCGGCGACCCGCGGGTGCTCCAGCTCGGCCAGCGCCCGCGGGCCCGCCTCCAGCGGCAGCTCGCGCCCGACGAGGCGCTGCAGCGGGAAGGTGCCGCCGGCCACCAGGGCCAGCAGGCGCGGGTAGTCGTGCGCGGCCATGCCGTGGCTGCCCAGCACCCGCAGCTCGAAGGCGATGACCCGGTCCATCGGCACCGCGGGACGCCCGGTCGCAGCCGGCAGCAGGCCGACCTGCACGTGCCGGCCGCGCCGGCGCAGGCACCGCACCGACGCCTCGCACGTAACCACCGAGCCCACCGCGTCGATCGACACGTGCGCCCCGCCGCCGGTGAGGTCGGTGACGGCGGCCACGACGTCCCCCTCGGCCGGGTCGAGCACGTGCTCCGCGCCGAAGGCGCGCGCCAGGTCCCGGGCGGCGGGGGACGGGTCGGTGGCCACGACCCGGGCGCCCGAGGCGACCGCGAGCGCCACGGCGGACAACCCCACCCCGCCGCAGCCGTGGACCGCCACGAACTCCCCGGGCCGCACCGCCCCCACGTCGCACACGGCGCGGAACGCCGTCGCCACCCGGCAGCCCAGCGCCGCGGCGGCCGTGGACGTCACGTCGCCGTCCAGGCGCACGAGGTTGGTGTCGGCGTGGTCGAGGGCCACCAGGTCGGCGAAGGAGCCCCAGCCGGTGAAGCCGGGCTGCGTCTGCGCCCGGCACACCTGCTGCTGGCCGGCGGCGCACTCCGGGCACGTGCCGCAGGCCGTGACGAACGGCGTGGTCACCCGGTCCCCGGTGCGCCACCGGCGCACGTCCGCACCGACCGCCACGACGGTGCCCGCCAGCTCGTGGCCGGGCACGTGGGGCAGCACCACGTCCTCGTCGTGGCCCTGCCAGGCGTGCCAGTCGCTGCGGCACACCCCGGTCGCCTCCACCGCGACGACCACCCCGTGCGGGGTGGGCGCCGGGTCGGGGACCTCCGCCAGGTGCGGCGGGGCGCCGAAGGCCTCGACGAGGACGGCGCGCACGTCAGGCGCGCGGCTCGTCGAGGACGTCCACCAGCGCCGAGGCGTCGCCGGTGTAGTCCCCGGGCGTCAGCAGCGACAGGCGCGCCGCCTCGCCCTCGGGCAGCCCGAGGCCGGCGACGAACTCGCGCAGCTTCGACTGGTCGACCCGGCGGCCGCGGGTGAGCTCCTTCAGGCGCTCGTACGGCTCGGGCAGCCCGTGCACGCGCATCACCGACTGCACCGCCTCGCCGAGCACCTCCCAGGTGGCGTCGAGGTCGGCGGCCAGCGCATCCGGCACCGCGTCCAGACCGGCCAGGCCCTTGCGGGCGTTCTCGATCGCCAGCAGGGAGTGGCCGAACGCCACGCCGATGTTGCGCTGCGTGGAGGAGTCGGTGAGGTCGCGCTGCAGGCGGGAGGTCGTCAGCGTCTCCTCCAGCACGCGGAACAGCCCGCCGGACAGCTCGAGGTTGGCCTCGGCGTTCTCGAAGCGGATCGGGTTCACCTTGTGCGGCATCGTGGAGGAGCCGACGGTGCCCTGGCCGCGCACCTGCGCGAAGTAGCCGTAGGAGATGTACGTCCACACGTCGGTGCAGAGGTTGTGCAGCACGCGCCCGAAGCGGGCCACGTCGGCGTACAGCTCCGCCTGCCAGTCGTGCGACTCGATCTGCGTGGTCAGCGGGTTCCACGTCAGGCCCAGGGACTGCACGAACTCCTCGGACACCGCGGGCCAGTCGGTGCCGGGCACGGCGGTGCGGTGGGCGGCGTAGGTGCCGGTGGCGCCGTTGAACTTGCCGAGGAACTCCGCGCGCCCGACGCGCGCCAGCTGGCGGCGCAGCCGGTGCGCCAGCACCGCCAGCTCCTTGCCCAGGGTGGTCGGCGTCGCCGGCTGGCCGTGGGTGCGGCTGAGCATCGGCAGGTCGCGCAGCTCGTGCGCCATGCGCGCCACGTCGTCGGTGAGGGCGGTGGCCGCCGGCAGCCACACCAGCCGCACGGCGTCGCGCACCATGAGCGCGTAGGAGAGGTTGTTGATGTCCTCGCTGGTGCAGAACAGGTGCACCAGCTCGGCCACGTCGGCCAGGGAGGTGCCCTCCAGGCGCCGCTTGATCCAGTACTCCACGGCCTTGACGTCGTGGACGGTGACGCGCTCGATCTCGGCGAGCTCGGCCACCGCGGCGGCGTCGAAGCGCAGCGGCAGCGCCCGCAGCAGCGCCACCTCCTCGTCCGTGAGGCGGCGCACGCCCGGCACGACGTCGCGGGTGCCCAGGTGGACGAGCCACTCGACCTCGACGTGGACCCGGCGGCGGTTCAGCGCCGCCTCCGAGAGGTGCTCGGCCAGGGGGGCCACGGAGCGGCGGTAGCGCCCGTCGAGGGGGCTGAGGGCCGGTTCTCCGAGGCTGGCGGGTGCGAGGTCCACGGGCGCTGCGGTCACGCGCCCCATGGTCCCACGGCCGCGGGGCGACCCCGCGCCCCGCGCGGGACCGCCCGGGCTCAGGCCTTCTTCACGGACGACTCCTTGTGGGCCGCCTCCTTGCCGCTCTTGTCGCTCTCCACGACGACCTGCGGGTCGTCCTCGGAGGCGCGGCGCTGCTTGCCGTCCAGCTCGAAGTCGCTCGTCTCCTCGGAGACCACCTCCCCCGTGGTCTCGCCCTGGGAGGTGTTCCAGCTGACGTGGTCGCCCTTCTTCACCATGGCCCCAGACTGCTCGGTGCGCCGCGGCCGCGCACGCCGGCGGTCGGGGCGGGCGGCTCAGGGCAGGGGCGTGCGGCGCAGCACCGCCTCCCCGGCGCGGGCGGGGTCCAGCGGCACCGGGGAGCGCAGCACGCCCGCGCCGCGCGAGAGGCGCCCGTCGCTCAGCGGCGTGCAGCGCAGCCCGCCGCGCCCGCGCAGCGCCCGGTGCGCGCCGGGCGCGACGACGCGGTCCATCCACGCGCACGGGTTGGCCGGGCGCCCGCCGCGGAAGCGCACCGTCCCGGCGGCGGTGACCAGCTCGAACTCGTGGCCGCGCAGCGGGTCCAGCTCCACGCCGCGCACGACGAGGTTGCGCCGGGCCAGCAGCGGGTCCGGCACCGCCGGCAGCGCCAGGTCGGCGGCGACCGCCTCCCACGCCTCCGCGGCCAGGAACGTCACGGCGGCGTCCATGTGCGCGGCCTTGCCGAAGAAGCGGTCCCCGCGGATGCCCTTGCCGGCGACGACCTCCACCTCGTCCAGGTCGTGGGTGGGCACGTCCGCGGCGCCGTCGCGGGGGCGGCCGAAGTAGGCGTGCTCGGGGGAGACCAGCAGGTGCAGCACCCGCACGGGGTGCTCCAGCAGCTCCGGCCCGGCGGCGTCGGCGGCGCTCACAGGGCCAGCGCCCGCTCGGCCGCCCGCACCGCCTGCGCGCCGTACCCGCCGCCGAAGAGCACGGCGTGCACGAGCAGGGGGTGCAGCTGGTGCAGCGGGACCCGCTCGCGCCGGCCGGCGACGGCGCCGGAGGCCTCGGCGTGGGCGGCGAGCACCCGCTCCAGGTGCGGCAGGCCGAACAGCGCCAGCATCGCCAGGTCCGTCTCGGGGTGCCCGCCGTGCGCGGCGCAGTCGATGAGCACGGCCCCGCCCGGCGACCACAGGACGTTGCCGGACCACAGGTCCCCGTGCACCCGCGCCGGGCGCTCGGCGCCGGCGACGAGCGCCTCGTCGCCGTCGGCCAGGCGCGCGCAGACGCGCTCGACGAGCGCGGCCCCGGCGGCGTCCACGGCGCCACGGTCGCGCGCGGCGCGCAGGTACGGCTCCAGGCGCCGCGCGGCGTAGAAGGCCCCCCACGGCTCGGGCGCGGTGCTCATCGGCAGCGGCAGCGAGGCGATCCAGGCGTCCCCGTCCACGCCGGGCGGCGGGGCGCCGAAGCGCTCGGCGCCCGCGGCGTGGGTGGCGGCCAGGTCGCGCCCGAAGGCCTCGGCCGCGGCCGCCGTGGCGGGCACCTCCGGCACGAGGTCGAGCACCAGCTCCGGCCCGTCCAGCCGGCGCACCCGGCACACCGCCGCGCCCCCCGCGGCGGCCAGCCACGCCAGGCCCGCGGCCTCGGCGGCCAGCGCCTGCGCGGCGCCCCGCTTCACGAACTCCCGCCCGTCCACCACGCCCCCATGCTCGCCGGGCGCTCCACAGCGGGCACACCGGGGCCGCCCTCCACAGCCCGCGCGACGGCCGCGGGGCCGCCGCGCGCGCCCCGCCTAGCGTCCCGGGACGAGCGAGAGCGCGAGCACGAGGACGGGACGGCGGCCGGGTGGCCGGGGAGGGGGAGCCGGGAGTGGGACCCGCACTGGGCGAGGCGAGGCTGGCGGTGCTGGCGCGCGAGGTCGCCGGCGCGGGCGCGGCGCCGGCCGAGGCG
>NZ_JBJLSG010000223.1:0-6009 GCF_050871925.1 Kineococcus gurbantunggutensis | reverse complement strand
GCCGCCTGCACGGCCCCAGCCCCGGCCGCGGGGTGCGGGTGTGGGGGTTACGGTGTGGGGGGTCCGGGGGCGGGATCCGGGGGGGGGGGGGGGGCACCCCCCGGGGGAGGGGGCCGCCGCGGCCGGGCGCGCCAGGTGCACGACCCGGTCGGCGGCCGCGAGCAGCGCGGGGCGGTGCGCCACGACGAGCACCGCGCAGCCGGCGCGGGCCAGCTCGCGCAGCGCGGCCACCACGGCCGCCTCGGCGGCCGCGTCCAGGTGGGCGGTGGGCTCGTCGAGCACGAGGCGGCGCGCACCCCGATCCTCCCCGGCTCGCTCGCCGGGCTGCACGCCGAGCAGGGTGCGCGCCAGCGCCAGGCGCTGGCGCTGCCCGGCCGACAGGCCGCCGGCGCCCTCGCCCAGCGGGCGCGCCGGGTCCAGGTCGCCCGCGGCCGCGGCCGCCAGCGCGCGCGCCACGTCGGCGTCGGAGGCCTCGCGGCCGGCGCGCACCGCCTGCGCGACGGTGCGCGCGAAGGGGGCGGTGGGGCGCTGGGGCAGGTGGGCCACCGCGCGCGCGCCCAGCGGGTGCTCCACGGTGCCGGCGTCGGGCGCCAGCAGGCCCGCCGCCACCCGCGCCAGGGTCGTCTTGCCCGCCCCGCTGGGCCCGGCCAGCGCCACCAGCTCCCCGGGCGCGACGTCCAGGTCCACCCCGCCGGTGCCGTCCGGGCCCGTCCCGACGACGGCGGTGCCGTCCTCGCGCAGCACCCGCACCCCGCGCAGGCGGATGCCGTCGGCGTCGCCGCCGGCCGGGAGCGCCGCGGGGGCGGTGAGCAGCTCGTCGACGTCGTCGACGACCGCCCCGGCGTCGGCGGAGTCGTGGAAGCGCGCCCCGACCTCGCGCAGCGGCCGGTACGCCTCCGGGGCCAGCAGGATCACCAGCAGGGCGGTGCGCAGGTCCAGCGTCCCGCCGGCCAGGCGCATCCCGGCGGTCACCGCGACCAGCCCCACCGACAGGGTGCCCACCAGCTCCAGGGCGGTGGAGGACAGGAACGCCACCCGCAGCACGCCCAGGGTGGCGCGCCGGTGCGCGTCGGTGGTCGCCGCGACCGCGCGCACCTGGCGGGCGGCGCGGCGGTGCGCGCGCAGCGTGGGCAGGCCGCGCACCACGTCCAGGAAGTGCGCCGAGAGGGTGCGCGCCGCGCGCCAGCGCCGCTGCGCGCGCGCCTGCGTGGCCCGGCCCAGCAGCACCGCGAACAGCGGCACCAGCGGCAGGGTGAGCGCCACGGTCAGGGCGGAGCCGGTGTCCAGCAGCGCCAGCAGCACCAGCACCGCCGGCGGCAGCAGCGCGCCGGGCACCAGTGCGGGCAGGTAGCGGGTGAACCAGCCGTCCAGGGCGGGCAGGCCCTGCACGAGCAGGGCGGTCAGGCGCGCGGCGCCGAAGCGCTGCACCCCAGCCGGGCCCAGCTCCAGCGCCCGCTGCGCCGCGCGGGCGGTGAGGTCCGCGCGCACCGCGGTGGCGGTGCGCTGCGCCAGCGCCGTGGCGGCCGCGGAGACCGCCGCGCGCGCGGCCACGACGGCGGCCAGCGCCAGCAGCGGCCGGCCGGTGCCGGTCCCGCGCCACAGCGCCACGACGAGGTCGGCCAGGGCGAAGGCCTGCGCCACCAGCAGGGCGGCGGCGGCGGTCTCGGCGGCGGCGACGGCCGCCACGCCGCGGCGGGCGGTGCGGGCGTGGCGCAGCAGGCGCGGGTCCACCGGTCCGCGCGGGCGGGCGCCGGCCGCGGCGGCGGGCCGCTCGCCGGCGGCGGGGGCGGCGGTGGAGGCGGGCAAGGTGGTGGTGCTCGTGGTGCTCGTGGTGCCCGTCACCGCCCCGCGCGCGCCGGCTGCGGCCGGCCGGTGCGCTCGCGCTGGGGGCCGTGCCCGCTGGCCACGCGGCCGCGGAAGACCCAGTACGACCACAGCTGGTAGGCCACCACGCCCGGCAGGACGACCACGCCGACCAGCGAGATGAGCTCCAGCGCCCCCTGCGAGGCGGCCGCCCCGCGCAGGGTGACGTCCCCGGCGGCGCTCAGGGTGCTGGGCAGCAGCACCGGCAGGTGGGCGGTGAACACCGCGACCACGGCGACGGCCACGGCCAGGCTGGAGGTGGCGAAGGCCAGCGCCTCCGCGCGCCGCCAGGCGGCCACGGCGGTCACGGCCAGCAGCGCGGCGGCGGCGGCCACCGCGGGCTGCCCGGCGGCGAGCAGGACGGCCAGCGCGCTGGTGGCCAGCGCGGGGGCGGTGGCCACGGCCAGGCGGCGCGCGCGCACCCGCAGCACCCCGGTGGTGCGCAGCGACAGGAACGTCGCGCCGTGCACGGTGGCCAGCAGCACGCCAGCCAGGCCGCCGAGCACCGCCCACGGGGAGACCATCGGCTCCAGCGAGCGGGTCAGCCCGCCCAGCGCGCCGGCGCGGGCGTGCACCTCGCCGTCGGCGGCCAGGGCCAGGCCGTCGACCAGGACGCCGAGCACGGCGCCCCAGGTAGCGGCCAGCAGCAGCGAGGAGCCGGCCAGGAAGGCGTCGCAGCGCGCGTGCCAGCGCGGGGAGTCGTGCTTGCCGCGGAACTCCAGCGCCACGCCGCGCACGGCCAGCAGCAGCAGGACGGCGACCATCGGCAGGTACAGCCCGGACAGCAGGGCGGCGTACCAGTCGGGGAAGGCGGCGAAGGTGACGCCGACCGCGGCGACGAGCCAGACCTCGTTGCCGTCCCAGACGGGCCCGACGGTGCGCACGGCCGCGCCGCGCTCGGCGTCGGTGCGCCCCAGCAGGGGGCCGAGGAACCCGACGCCGAAGTCGAAGCCCTCCAGCACGAAGAACAGGACCCAGGCCAGGACGGCGACGCCGAACCAGAGGACGGGCAGGTCCACGAGAACTCCTGAGACTCGGTGGTGCGCGGGGGAGCGGTGGTCAGTAGGTGAGGGCGACGTCGGCGTCGTCCTCCGCGCGGGCGCCGTCGCGGGTGCCCTCGCGGGGCGCGGGCTCCGCGGGCAGCCCGGCGCGCACGAGCCGGGTGACGAGCACGGTCCAGGCCCAGGCCAGCGCGCCGTAGACGGCGGTGAAGGCGAGCAGGCTGACGACGACCTCGCCGGCGGTCAGGCCGGGGGAGACGCCGTCGGCGGTGCGGAACAGCCCGAGCACCAGCCAGGGCTGGCGGCCGGTCTCGGTGAAGATCCAGCCGAAGGAGTTCGCGGCCAGCGGCAGCAGCGGCAGCACGGGCACCGACCACAGCACGGTGGGGGCCAGGCGGGTGTCCACGGTGAGCGGGCGCCCGGAGCGGGTGACCCACAGGTGCACCAGCGCCACGGCGGCGGCGAGCATGCCCACGCCGATCATGAGGCGGAAGCTCCAGAACGCGGCCGGGATCCAGGGGGTGTAGTCGCCGGGGCCGAACTGCGCGGCGTAGGCCTCCTGCAGGTCCTTCAGGCCCGAGACCTCCGCGGTGAAGGAGCCCTTGGCCAGGAACGAGAGCAGGCCGGGGACCTCGATGCTGAAGGTGGGCCGGTCCTGACCGGGCGGGGCGTAGGCGAAGATCGAGAACGGGGCCGCGGTGGTCGTCTCGTACAGCGCCTCGGCGGCGGCCATCTTCATGGGCTGCACCCGGGTGATGACCTTGCCGAGCACGTCGCCGGTGAGCGCGGTGGCGCCGCCGCCGGCCAGGGTCAGCCAGGCGCCGAAGCGGGACAGGGCGCGGAAGGCGGCGAAGGGCTCGGAGGAGGGCTCGTGCCCGCCGCGCAGCAGGTGCCACACGCCCACGGCCATGAGCAGCGCGCCGCCGGCCATCACCGAGCCGGCCAGGGTGTGCGGGAAGGCGGCGAGGTTGACCTCGTTGAGCAGCAGGTCGCGGAAGCTGCCCAGGCGCGCGCGGCCGGTGGCCTCGTCGACGGTGTAGGCGACGGGGTTCTGCATGAAGGAGTTCGCCGCGAGGATGACGAACGCGGAGATCGTGGTGCCCACGGCGACGACCCAGATCGTGGCCAGGTGCAGCGCGCGCGGCAGCCGGTCGCGCCCGAACCACCACAGGCCCAGGAAGGTGGCCTCCAGGAAGAAGGCGAGCATGCCCTCCACGGCCAGGGTGGGGCCGAAGACGTCGCCGTAGAAGCGCGCGAAGGCGCTCCAGGACAGCCCGAACTGGAACTCCTGCACCAGGCCGGTGACCACGCCGACGGCGAAGGTGACCATGAGCAGCTTGCCGGTCAGCAGCGCCAGGCGCCCGTACCGGGCCGAGCGCTGCGCGGCGCCGCGCCGGTGCAGCAGCACCGAGGCGCTCTGCAGCAGGGCCGCGGACAGCGACAGGCTGATCGACAGGGGCACGAACAGGTAGTGGTAGAGCGTCGTCACGGCGAACTGCAGCCGGGTCAGGAGCTCGATGTCCACCGGGTCCTCGATCACTGGTGGGAGGGGGGCGGCCGCCGCCGGCGAACCGTCGACTACGTCGTGTCGTAGACGTGTCCAGGATAGGCGCGGTCGCCGCGAATCTCTACGACGGGAGGTAGTACGACGGGTCGCGTTCGTCACACCGCTTCGCGTACCATCCACCCGTGGCACTGGGTGAGCTCGAACGCGACGTGATGGACCGGCTGTGGGCCGCGGGTGCCCCGCTCACCGTGCGCGAGGTCCACGAGCAGCTGGCCGCGCACCGCAAGATCGCCTACACCACCGTCATGACGGTGCTCGACCGCCTCGCCAAGAAGAACGTCGTGCGCCAGGAGCGCGAGGGCCGCGCCTTCCGCTACACCCCCGTCGCCAGCCGCGAGCAGATGGTCGCCGACCTCATGCTCGACGCCCTCGGCGGCGTGGAGGCCGTGGACACGCGGCAGGCCGCCCTGGTCCACTTCGTCGGTGGCGTCTCCGCGGCCGAGGCCGCAGCCCTGCGCGAGGCCCTGGACGCCCTGTCCCCCCAGGCCGCCGGGGGCGAGACCACCCCGGCGTGAGCCCGCGCCCGAGCTCGCCCGGGGCCGCACCGGCCGGGCGGTGAGCCGGCGGTGACCGCCTTCTGGTTCGCCGCCCTGGCCGTGCTGCTCACCGGGCCCGTGCCCGCCCTGCTCTCCCGGGCCCGCTGGGCCTGGCGGGTGCCGCGCGCGGCGCTGGTGCTGTGGCAGTCCGTCGCCCTGGCCGCCGTGCTCGCCACCCTGGGCGCCGGGCTGTCCTCGCTGACCATGCTCTTCACCGAGCAGCCCGGCCTGCCCTTCCTGGCCCGCCACGGCTTCGCCCAGACCACGCTCATCGGCCTGGGCACCGCCTTCGTCGCCGTCGTCACCGTGCGCTTCTGGGTGGTGGCCGCGCTCGTGGCCGTGCGCACCCGCCGCCGCCGGCGCCACCACCGCGAGATGGTCGACCTGCTGCACCGGCGCGACGCCGCCGGCGCCGTGGACCGCGCCCTGCTCGGCGAGGCCGGCGCGCGCGTGCTGCGGGTGCTCACCGGCCCCGCCCGGGTGGCCTACTGCGTGCCCGGCGTGGGCGGCAACCGCGTCGTCATCAGCGACGCCGTGCTGCGCGAGCTCAGCCCCGAGGAGGTCGCCGCGGTCCTGGCCCACGAGCAGGCGCACCTGCGCGCCCGCCACGACCTGGTGCTGGAGGGCTTCACCGTCCTGCACGCCGCCTTCCCGCGGGTGGTCTCCTCCCGCGCGGCCCTGGACACGGTGCGGCTGCTGGTGGAGATGCTCGCCGACGACGCCGCCCGCCGGCGCACCGGCGCGCTGCCGCTGGCGCGCGCCCTGGTGCAGCTGGCCTCCGCGCCCGGCGAGGGCGCGGGCGGGCAGGGGGAGCTGCGGGTGGGCGCCGACGCCGTCACCCGCGTGCGCCGGCTGGCCGAGGACCGCTGCGGGCCCCAGGAGCGCCGCGCGCCGCACCGGGGCCTGGCCGCGGCCGCCTACGCGGCCGCCGTGGGCGTGCTCGGCGTGCCGACGCTGGCCATCGCCGTGCCCTGGATCTCCTCCAGCTGGCGCGCCTTCGCCGGCTGAACGGCGCGCGCCCCCGGACCCCGCGCGCACTCGC
>NZ_JBJLSG010000222.1:0-6153 GCF_050871925.1 Kineococcus gurbantunggutensis | reverse complement strand
CGCGCCACCTGGAGGAGAGGATCACGGTGCTGCCCCGCGGGGTGGCCCTGGACGGGGCGGTCCCGCCGGCGGAGCCGCGCCGGCGCCCCGCCCCCGGCGGGGACGGCGCGCCGGGCGCGGCGGGCTGAGGGCCCGGGCTCAGCGCAGGGCGTCGCCGACGGCGCCGGCCACGCCCGCGGAGACGGCGCGCTCGTCGCCGAAGACGAGGACCTCGTCGACCTCGGTGCCCTGGGCGCGCGCGTCGGCCTGCAGGGAGGTCAGCGCCTCGCGGCTGGCCGCGGGCAGGTCGCCGGGGCGGGTGAGCACCATCGGGCCGCCGCCGTAGGCGAGCAGGCCGGCGCCGGCGAGGGCGTCGGGCCAGTTCTCGCCCGTGGCCACGCCGACGGTGGTGGTGGCGTCCTCGAAGAAGCCGGTGGAGGTGAACTGCTGGGCGATGAGCGCGGAGGTCTCGTAGCGGTCCCCGCCGGCCAGGCGGGCCCAGCCGGGCTGGCCCTCCACGGCCACGGAGGCCAGGCCGCCGATGGCGATCTTCGTGTTGAAGCTCCGGCCGGCGAGGTAGCCGGCGGTGGCCGCGCCCAGGGTGTTGCCCTCGGTGAGCAGCACGGCGCCCACGCTGTGGTTCGTGACCTCGTTGACCACGCCCATCAGGGCGCCGGCGCTCAGGCCGTCGGGGTAGTTCCAGCCGGTGACGACGGAGACGGCGCTGGCCTGGGGCAGCAGCTTGGCGATCTCGACGGCGGTGCCGAAGCGGTCGGCGCCCTGCACGCGCTGGACGGGGAAGCCCAGGGCGCGCACGGCCGACTCGACCTCGGCGCTCAGGGCGCTGGTGCTGCCCAGCAGGTAGACGGTGCCGCCGGGCCGGAGCACGTCGCGGATCGCGGTGGAGACCTCCGGCTGCAGCGCGGTGCGCGAGGTCATCAGCAGCGGGCCGGCCTTGTCGGAGGCCAGCGGGGCGCCGGCGAGGGCGTCGGCGTAGGTGTCCGAGCGGGTCAGGACGACGGCGTCGGCCTGCTGGCCGGAGAAGGAGGCCGCGGCGGCGATGGCCGTGGCGACGCGGTCGGCCCCGGCGACGCGGCTGACGGTGGCCTTGAGCTCCACGTCGCCGGGGGCCGCGCCGGCGGGCGCGGCGGCCGCGCCGACGACGGCGGCGGCCAGGGCGGCGGCGAGGGCCAGGGGGCGGGGGGCGAGACGCATGGGACGGGGACCTTCCGGAGCGTGGTGCCTGGGTCCGCGCGCCGGGGGGCGCGCCGACCCGACCGGTGTCGGACCGGTCGGGCTCGACCTTGAGGCACAGGGTGGCACGAGAGCGCTGCGTGTGGGGGACGTCACCGACCAGGCGCGCGGCGGGGCGGGCGGGCAGGTCGCCCCCTCGCCGCTGTTCTCAGTGCGCTTGCGCGCCGCTACTGTGCGCCCATGCGCATGACTGTCATCGGGTGCGGCTACCTGGGCGCCGTCCACGCCGCGTGCATGGCCGAGCTGGGCCACGAGGTGGTCGGGATCGACGTGGACGCCGAGAAGATCGAGGCCCTGCGCAACGCGCGGGCGCCGTTCTTCGAGCCGGGCCTGCCCGAGCTCCTGGAGCGCACGATGGCGACCGGCCGGCTGCGCTTCACCACGGACGTGGCCGAGGCCGCCGGCGCGGCGGTGCACTTCGTCTGCGTGGGCACGCCGCAGAAGAAGGGCGAGTTCGCCGCCGACATGCGCTACGTGGACGCCGCGGTGGACTCGCTGCTGCCGCACGTGGGCGCCGGCGAGCTCGTGGTGGGCAAGTCCACGGTCCCGGTGGGCACCGCCGCGCGCCTGAGCACGAAGGTCGCCGAGCTGGTGCCGGGCGCGGCGCTGGCGTGGAACCCGGAGTTCCTGCGCGAGGGCCACGCGGTGGAGGACACTCTGCACCCGGACCGCCTGGTCTACGGCGTGCCCGAGGGGCCGGAGTCGGCCGTGGGCAAGTCCGCCAAGGCGCTGCTGGACGAGGTGTACGCCACCCCCCTCAAGCGCGGCACCCCCACGATCGTCACCGACTACCAGACCGCCGAGCTGGTCAAGGTGGCCGCGAACTCCTTCCTCGCCACGAAGATCTCCTTCATCAACGCGATGGCGGAGCTGTGCGAGAAGGTCAACGCCGACGTGGCGCAGCTGGCCGACGCGATCGGCCACGACGACCGCATCGGGCGCAAGTTCCTCAACGCCGGCCTCGGCTTCGGCGGCGGCTGCCTGCCCAAGGACATCCGCGCGTTCATGGCGCGCGCCGGGGAGCTGGGCGCGGACCAGACGCTGACGTTCCTGCGCGAGGTCGACTCGATCAACATGCGCCGGCGCATCCGCATGGTGGACCTGGCGCGCGAGGTGTGCGACGGCTCGCTGATCGGCAAGCGCGTGGCGGTGCTGGGCGCGGCGTTCAAGCCGCTCTCGGACGACATCCGCGACTCCCCCGCCCTCAACGTCGCCGCGCAGATCCAGCTCCAGGGCGGTGACGTGGTGCTCACCGACCCCGCCGCGCTGGACAACGCCCGCAAGGCGCTGCCGGGCATCTCCTACGCCGAGACGGTGGAGGAGGCCGTGCGCGGCGCCGACGTGGTGCTGCTGCTGACGGAGTGGAAGGAGTACCGCGACCTGGAGCCGGCCACGATCTCGTCGCTGGTGAAGGAGAAGCGCGTCCTCGACGGCCGCAACGCCCTGGACCCGGCGCGCTGGCGCGCGGCCGGGTGGACCTACCGCGCCCTGGGCCGCCCGCGCGCCTGAGCGCACCCGCCCCACCCGCTCCACCTGTTCCACCCGCGCCCCGTCCCCGGCCCCGCCGGGGGCGGGGCGCGCCCGTTGTGAAGGGAGTGCGCGGGTCCGAGGGGGCCGGGGCGAGGAGGTCGCGGCGGCACGGGCGGGTCGCCCCGGAGCGGTGCGCCCCGGCCCTACTGTGGTGCGGTGCCCGTCCCGCCGCCCCCGACCCCCGACCCGGCGCAGCCGCCGCGACGGCGGGCGCCCGGGCGGCCGACCGCGGTGCGCCGCCCCGTCGCGGACGGCACCGCCTCGGCCGCCGACGCCACCCGCGCGCTGCCGCCGACCCCGGGGCGCGAGCCGGCCGGCGGCGCGGACCGCGCCGGCTACAGCGCCACCACCTACGGCCGCCCCGCGCGCCGCCGCCCCGAGCGGGCCGCCGCCCAGGCGCCCGGGCGCGAGCAGCGCCTGGCCGAGCTGCGCCGCCCGGACCCGCGCGAGGACGCCCGCGGGCACGACCGCGGCGAGCGGCCCGCGCGCCGCCCCGCGCCCGGCGGCGGTGCTCCGTCCGGTCCCCCGCCGCGCCCGCCGCGCGGGCGCCGCAGCGCCGCGCAGCGCCGCCGGCGCACCCTGCTGGTGCTGGTGCTGGTCGCCGCCCTGGCCGTGGCCTACCCGCTGGCGCTGGGCTGGCGCGGCTGGTCGGCCGTGCGGCAGGTGGCCGCCACCTCCACCGGCGAGCGGCCCGCCGCGACCCCCGGCACCACCTACCTCATCGTGGGCAGCGACTCGCGCGACGGGATGAGCGAGGAGGAGATCGCGCAGTACTCCGCCGGCGGGGACGACATCCTCGGCCGGCGCACCGACACGATCATGCTGCTGCACGTGCCGGAGTCCGGGCCCTCGGCGCTCATCAGCATCCCGCGCGACTCCTACGTGCCGATCCCCGGCCACGGCTCCAGCAAGATCAACGCCGCGTTCTCCCTGGGCGGCGCACCGCTGCTGACGCAGACCGTCGAGGAGGTCTCCGGGCTGCGGGTGGACCACTACGTCGAGACCGGCTTCGCCGGGTTCGCCCGCATCGTCGACGCCGTCGGCGGGGTGGAGATGTGCCCGGCGCAGGCGGTGCAGGACGTGCGCGCGGGCCTGGACATCCCCGCCGGCTGCCAGTCGATGGACGGCGCCACCGCCCTGGGGTACGCGCGCTACCGCTACTCCGACCCGCTGGGCGACCTGGGCCGGGCCAACCGCCAGCGCGAGCTGCTCGCGGCGATCGTGGCGCGGGCCTCCAGCCCGCTCACCCTGCTCAACCCGTTCCGCGCGTTCCCGCTGGCCTCGGCCGGCGGCGGGGCGGTCACCGTCGACGAGGGCGCCGGGGTGGGCGACGTGCTGCGCTTCGCGACGGGGATGCGCTCGGCGACCGGCGCGGACGGGATCTCCATGACGGTGCCGGTGGCGGACACGAACTACCGCACCTCCTCCGGCAGCGCCGTGAAGTGGGACACCGAGCGGGCGCTGGAGATGTTCGGCGACCTCGAGCGCGACGACACCGAGGCGCTGCGCTCGCTCAGCGGCGCCTGAGCCCCGCCCGGGCCCCGGGCGCCCCGCTCAGCGCGGCTCGACGCCGAAGGCGCGCGCGAGCCGCTCGATGCGCTCGGCGCGGCCCAGGCGCGGCAGGTCGCCGCTGTCGCGCACCGTGCGGCCGCGGGCGTCGAAGTCGGCCAGGAACCGCCGCGCCCACGCCACGTCGGTGCGGGTGGGGCTCAGCGCCTCGTTGACGACGTCGACCTGCCCAGGCTCCAGGCACAGCTTGCCGGTCAGGCCCAGCTGCGCGGCCGCCTCGGCCGCCTCGCGCAGCGCGGCGTGGCCGGTGCCCAGGGTCGGCCCGTCGATCGGCCCGGGCAGCCCGCCGATGCGGCTGGCCACGACCAGGCGCGAGCGGGGGTAGCCCATCGCCACCTCCCCGGCGCCGGTGGCGGTGTCCAGGCGGTAGTCGGCGCTGCCGAAGGCCAGGCGGAAGCAGCCGCGGGCGCGGGCGGTGCCCACGGCCTCCTCCACGCCGAGCGCGGACTCGACGAGGGCGACGACCGGCACGTCGCCGCCGAGGCGGTCGGCGGTCTCGGTGACCTGCGTGCCGGACTCCGTCTTGGACAGCCACACCCCCGCCAGCCCGGGCAGCCCGCGCAGGGCGTCCACGTCGTGCTGCCAGTGCCCGCTGGCGCGGCCGTTGACGCGCACCCACGCCCGCCGCCCGGCGGACAGGCGCTCGACGGCGGCCGCGCGCGCGGCGTCCTTCAGGGAGGGGTCGACGCCGTCCTCCAGGTCGAGCACGACCTGGTCGGCGCCGGCGCCCCAGGCGGCGTCGAGGTCCTGCTCCAGCGCGGAGACGAGCAGCCAGGAGCGGGCCAGCTCCGGCGGCACCGAGCGGGCCGGCGCGCCGGCGGGGGTCGCGGTGGGCAGCTCGGTGAGGAAGTCGATGGCCGCGGTGCGGAAGTGCCGCGAGGTGGGGGCGTTGAAGTGGTGCCGGCCGGGGATCTCGAAGAAGGACCCCTGCGGGACGGCGGCGGCCAGGCGCCGGGAGCGCTCCAGGATGCCGTCCTCGGTGCCGGTGGCGAACAGCACCGGCTGGCGCGGGGGGTCGCCCGCGTCGGGGTGCCCGCTGCCGCGCATGCCCTCCACGAGCGCGACGAGGGCGCGCAGGTCGTTGCCGGCGATGGACTCCGCCATCGTCAGGTAGGCGGCGGTGAGGCGGTCGGTGACCTCCGCACCGCGCTCCAGGTGGGCGCGGGCCTGCTCCAGGTCGAAGCGCTGCAGCGGCTCGCCGTCGGGGATGCCGCCGAGCACCGCGCCGGCGATGCGCTCGGGCACCTGCACGGCGGCCTGCCAGCCCACGCGCGCGCCCAGGGAGTAGCCGACGTAGTGCGCCCGCCGCACGCGGTGCGCGTCCAGGACGGCGATGACGTCGGCGACGAGGAGTTCCAGGCCGTAGGCGCGCGGGTCGTGCGGGCCGTCGCTGGCGCCGTGCCCGCGCTGGTCCAGGGCGATGACGCGGAAGCCGGCGCGCACCAGGTCGCGCGTCCAGCCGGTCTGGGCGAAGTTCGCCGTGGCGCTGGAGGCGAAGCCGTGCACGGCGACCACGGCGGGCGCCCCCGGCTCCCCCCAGGAGTAGGTGGCGAGGCGGGTCCCGTCGCCGGCGGTGACGGTGAGCTGCTCGGGCGCGTCGGTGCTGGGCACGCGGGACATCCTGCTGGACGCGGCGCGCCCGGCGGGACGCGGGACCCGGCGCGCCCGTGCCGCGCGCGGGTGCGCCCTGCGCCGCGCGCGACGGCCCCGCCGCGGCCCCCGTCACCGTCACCTACACGCGGCTGAAGGCCAACCAGGAGCTGCGCGCGTGGGTGGAGGTGCAGGCCCTGACCCAGGCCGAGCCGCGCGCCCCGCCCCCCC
>NZ_JBJLSG010000221.1:0-6419 GCF_050871925.1 Kineococcus gurbantunggutensis | reverse complement strand
CCCCCCCCCCCCCCCCCCCCCCCCCCCCCCCCCCCCCCCCCCCCCCCCCCCCCCCCCCCCCCCCCCCCCCCCCCCCCCCCCCCCCCCCCCGGCGGCGTCCTCAGCGGCGCTCGCCGCGCGCCTTGCAGGTCACGCAGAGCGTCACGCGCGGGAAGGCCTGCAGGCGGGCCTTGCCGATGGGGCCCGTGCAGGACTCGCACACGCCGTAGGCGCCGGAGGTCATGCGCACCAGCGCCCGCTGCGTCTGCTCCAGCAGGTCGCGCGCGTTGTTGGCGATCGTCATCTCGTGCTCGCGCCCGGCGGTGGCCGCGCCGTGGTCGACCTGGTCGTCCCCGGCGCCCTCGCCGCCGGAGGCGACCAGGGCGGAGAACGAGCTGGTCGCCTCCACGAGCTGGCGCGTCAGCCGGTCCACCTCCGCCTCGAGCTCGCCGCGGACCTCGTCGAGCTCGGCCGGCGTCCAGGCCTCCTCGCTGTCCCTGACGGGGAGCTCGCGCACCGCGGCCGCGCGCGCCGCACCGCCCGAGCGGGCGCGCGCCGCAGTGCCCGACGCCCCGCCGCGCCGCGTGGTCGCCGTTCCCGTAGCCGCAGTGCCCACAGTGATCCCCCTCCGCTCGACGCGGCCGCCTGCCGCGTGCCGGGAACACTAGGGATATGACTGTCCGTAAGCAAGTGGAAACAACAAGTCACTCAGGCGGGGGTGGCGACGGCCCGCCCGCGGCACGTCGTGGTGGCGGTGGCGGCCTCAGCGCGTGACGGCGTCGTCCGGAACGACCCGGCCGGTGCGGCGCAGGTCCTCCAGCTGCCCGGCGATGAAGGACTCCAGGTGCTCGCGGTAGGCGCTCTCGCGGCCGTGCAGCTGCGCGATGGCCTCCTCCAGCTGGCGGCGGCGGGCCTGCAGGTCCTCCAGCGTGCGCTCGCGCTGGACCTCGGCCTCCGAGACCGTGCGCTCCGCGCGCTCGCGCGCCGCGGCGAGCAGGGCGTCGCGCTGCTGCTCGCCCTCGCGCACGTACTCGTCGTGCAGGCGCTGCGCCAGGGCGATGACGCCGGCGGCCTGCGAGGCCGGGGCGCCCCCGGTGCCGGGCTCGACCGCGGCGGCGGGGGCCGGGACGGCCGCGGGCGCCGAGGCGGCGGTGGCCCCGGCGGAGCCGTCGACGGCGCTCGCGGGCCCGTCCTCGGCGACGGGGGTCCCCGACAGCTCGGCCACGCGGGCGCGGCAGCTCTGCAGCTGCGAGCGCAGCTCGTCGTTCTCGGCGTTCAGGCGCCGCAGCTCGGTGACGACCTCGTCCAGGAAGTCGTCCACCTCGTCCTGCGCGTACCCCTCGCGCACCCGCGTGGGGTTGAAGCGCTTCTCGACGACGTCTTCCGGGCTCAGCGGCATGGGGCTCACCTCTGTCGACGGCCGCCCCGGCCGGACGGCGCACCAGGCGACACCGTAGCGGACGGCGCGGCGCGCCCCGCCAGGGCCGCGCGGACGCGCGTCAGAGCGCGGAGGCGGCGCTCAGCCGGCCGAAGACCGACATGAGGATCGAGCACAGGATCGCCAGGACCAGGAAGGCCAGGTCCAGCTGCACGGCACCCAGCCGCAGGGGCGGCAGCACGCGCCGCAGCACCTTCAGCGGCGGGTCGGTCACCGTGTAGACGGCCTCGGCGCCGACCAGCACGACGCCGCGCGGGCGCCACTCGCGCGACAGCGCCTGGACCCAGTCCAGGACGAGCCGCCCGATGAGGCAGAGGAAGAAGAGCAGGACGAGCAGCTGCAGGAGCGAGAAGACGAGGGCCACCCGTTCATCCTGCCCGACGCGGAGCGCGCCGGTGGCCGCGCAGGGTGGTCCACGGCCGCCGCACGGGTGATCCTCAGGACTGGTTGAAGAAGGTGCGCTCCGCGGGGCGCTCCTCCTCCTGCGAGGCCACCTCGACGTTCTGCGGGGAGAGCAGGAAGACCTTGTTGGTCACCCGCTCGATCGAGCCGTGCAGGCCGAACACCAGGCCGGCGGAGAAGTCCACCAGGCGCTTGGCGTCGCTGTCGCTCATGTCGGTGAGGTTCATGATCACCGGAACGCCGTCGCGGAAGCTCTCGCCGATGGTCTTGGCCTCGTTGTACGTGCGCGGGTGGATCGTCGTGATCCGGTGCAGTTCCGGAGCACTGCTGACCTGCGGCACCACGTGCGCCACCTGCCTCCTGATCGGGGTCACCTGACCCGTGGTCTCCGCGCGGCGCTCCGCGACCGGAGTGGGATCCGCCTGGCGCACCTCGGGCCGGGACTCGTGCCGCGGCTCGGGGCGCGACGCGGGGTGGGCGCCGCGCACGGTCTCCGCGCGCTCGCGGGCGGGCTCGGCCTCCGGCTCCTCGGCGTAGCGGTCGTCCTCGGCGAGGCCGAGGTAGACCATCGCGTTGCGCAGTGCGCCGGCCATCGCAGTCTCCTCGGGTGGGTTCCGGTCTCGGTGCCTCCGCGGTGACGGTACCGCGCGGCGTCGGCGACGTTACCGCGCCGCGGGGCGGGCACCCAGGACCGCGCTGCCGACACGCAGGTGTGTCGCCCCCGCGGCCACCGCGGCCTCCAGGTCCCCGCTCATGCCCGCCGAGAGCAGGACCGCGCCCGGGTGCGCGGCGCGCACCCGCTCCGCCGCGCGCACCAGCGCCGCGAAGGCGCGGGCGGGCTCCTCGCCGCGCGGGGCCACCGCCATCAGCCCCGCCAGCCGCAGCGCGGGGGCGGCGGCCACGTCGTCGGCCACCCGCAGCACGTCGTCGCCGGCGGCGCCCCCGCGGGCGGGGTCCACCGGCGCGCCGAGGGCGGCCGCCAGGTCCACCTGGACGAAGCAGTCCACCGCGCGCCCGGCGGCGGCCGCCGCCGAGGACAGCGCACCGGCCAGGCGGGGGCGGTCCACCGAGTGCACGGCCGAGGCGTAGCGCGCCACCGAGCGGCACTTGTTGGTCTGCAGCTGCCCCACGAAGTGCCAGCGCAGGTCCGGGTGCTCGCCGGCCAGCTCGTCGGCCTTGGCCGAGGCCTCCTGGTCGCGGCTCTCGCCGACGTCGCGCACGCCCAGGCGCGCCAGGGCGCGCACGTCGGCGGCGGGGAAGAACTTGGTGACCACCACCACGGTCAGCGCGCCGGGGTCGCGCCCGGCGCCCGCGGCCGCGGCGGCCACGCGCTCGCGCAGCGCCCCCAGCCGGGCGGCCAGCTCCCCGGCCCGCTCGTCGTCGTGCTCGCCGCCCCGCTCGCCGTCGTGCTCGTGGCCGGGCCCGGGCGGGCGCTCCCCCGCCGGCCGGCTCACGGCAGCACCACGACGCCGGCGCTGCGGCCGGTCACCCCGTCGCGGCGGTAGGAGAAGAGGTCGGGGTGCTCCAGCGTGCACGGGCCGGGCCCCGAGGCCGGCACGCCGGCCGCGGCCAGCTGGGCCAGCACCCCGGCGGGCACGTCCACCGCCGGGGTGCCCCAGCGGGTGGTGGCCCGGGCGGCGGGCACCGCGTCGGCCACCGCGTCGGCCATGGCCGCCGGCACCTCGTAGCAGCGCCCGCACACGGCCGGGCCCAGCGCCGCGGTCAGCCGCCGCGCGCCGGCGGCCCGCGCCGCCGCCACCACGGCGGGCACCACGCCGGCGACCAGGCCGGGGCGGCCGGCGTGGGCCACGGCCACGACGCCGGCGTCGGCGTCGGCGAGCAGCACCGGCACGCAGTCGGCCACCACCACGGCCAGGGCGGTGCCCCGGCGGCGGGTCAGCAGCGCGTCGGCCCGCGGCGGGCCGCCCGCCGCGCCGTCCACCTCCACGACGTCGGCGCCGTGGACCTGCACCGGCACGACCAGCTCGGCGGCGCCCACGGCCTCGCGCAGGGCCGCGCGGTGGGCGGCCACGCGGGCGGGGTCGTCACCGACGTGGTCGCCGAGGTTGAGACCGGCGTAGGGGCCCTCGCCCCGGGCGCCGGCGCGGGTGGTGAAGCCACCGCGGACGCCGGGCAGTCCGGCGTCCAGCAGCGGCACGTGCACGTCGCTCACGCCAGCGGCGCCCGCCGCGCCCGGCACCCGCGCGGGGCGGGTGCGGCGGGACGCCGGCTCACTTGAGGAAGTCGGGCACGTCGAGGTCGTCCTCCTCGGGCCGCGGGCGGCCCGGGCGGCGCACGCCCGCGGTGTCGTTGGGCAGCTCGATGATGCGCGGCACCTGCACCGGGTCCTCGCCGGGCACCATCTGCGGCTGGTGCTGCACCGGCTGCTGCACCGGCTGGGGCGCCTGCTGCTGGGGGGCGGGCTGCGCGTACTGCGGGGCCGGCTGCTGCGCGGGCTGGTGCTGCACCGGCTGCTGCGGCACCTGCTGCTGGGGCGCGTGCTGCGCGTACTGCGGCGCGGCGTACTGCGGCTGCGCGGGGGCCTGCTGCGGCGCCTGCTGGTGCGAGGGCGCGATGGGGGCCTGCTGCTGCCACGGCTCCGGGCGCGAGGAGCGCGGCGGCACGGGCGCCGGCGCCGGGGCGCCGGCGGGGGCGCGGCCGGAGACCTGGCCCAGGGCCCGCTCGTCGCGGCGGCGCACCGGGGTGCCGCTGTCGAAGCCGGCGGCGATGACCGTGACGCGCACCTCGTCGCCCAGGGCGTCGTCGATGACGGCGCCGAAGATGATGTTGGCCTCGGGGTGGGCGGCCTCCTGCACCAGCCGGGCCGCCTCGTTGATCTCGTACAGGCCCAGGTCCGAGCCGCCCTGGATGGACAGCAGCACGCCGTGGGCGCCGTCGATGCTGGCCTCCAGCAGCGGGGAGGAGATCGCGCTCTCGGCGGCCTGGATGGCGCGGTCGTCCCCGCGCGCGGAGCCGATGCCCATCAGCGCGCTGCCGGCGCCCTGCATGACGGACTTCACGTCGGCGAAGTCGAGGTTGATCAGGCCCGGGGTGGTGATCAGGTCGGTGATGCCCTGGACGCCGGACAGCAGCACCTGGTCGGCGGACTTGAAGGCGTCGAGGATGCTGACCTGCTTGTCGCTGATCGACAGCAGCCGGTCGTTGGGGATGACGATGAGGGTGTCCACCTCGTCGCGCAGCTCGGCGATGCCGGACTCGGCGGAGTTGGCGCGGCGACGGCCCTCGAAGGTGAAGGGGCGGGTGACCACGCCGATCGTCAGGGCGCCCAGCGAGCGCGCGATGCGGGCCACGACGGGGGCGCCGCCGGTGCCGGTGCCGCCGCCCTCGCCGGCGGTGACGAAGACCATGTCGGCGCCCTTGAGCACCTCCTCGATCTCCTCGGCGTGGTCCTCGGCGGCCTTGCGGCCGACCTCGGGGTCCGCGCCGGCGCCGAGGCCGCGGGTGAGCTCGCGGCCGACGTCGAGCTTGACGTCGGCGTCGCTCATGAGCAGCGCCTGCGCGTCGGTGTTGACGGCGATGAACTCGACGCCCTTGAGGCCGACCTCGATCATCCGGTTGACCGCGTTCACCCCGCCGCCGCCGACGCCGACGACCTTGATGACCGCTAGGTAGTTCTGCGGAGCTGCCACGTCGAGTGCCTCTCGCCTCTTTCGCCGATGCCACCCGGGGACGGCGGGCCGTTCCCCGGTGAAACGCTGACCCTCAGGTAGAGGGTTAACGTTATGTCATTTCCTGTTGGTGGGTGACCGTAGGGAGCCGAGGGGCTGCGGTGCAACTGCCGCCCCGGCGTGTCGCAGGGGCGCACCGCCCGGACGGCTCAACCGCACCGGGCCGGGCCCGCCGCTCAGCCGGCCGGGCGCACCGCCGGCGCGTCCGGGGCCGAGACGTCGATCGACGCCGCCGCCGAGGCCGCGGGGTCCTCCAGCAGCCGCAGCAGCACCTGCGCCTTGCGCTCGGGCCGGCTCGCGTCGCCCCACAGCACCGCCGGCCCGTCCGCCAGCTGCAGCGTCACCGCGTCCGGGCTGGCCGCCGTGATGGAGACCACCCGGGAGCGCACCGCGCTGGAGAGCGAGCCGTTGACCGCCAGCGCGGTGCGCAGCGTGCCCGCCCGGGTGCGCTCGACGTCCACGCTGAGCAGCGGCACGCCCGCCGGGGCCCGCTCGGCGTGCTGCAGCACGCGCGCGTCGGCGTCCACGAGGTCCACCCCGCCGGTGGTCGAGGGCACCGCCGCCACGGCCTGGCGCTCGTGCACCCGCACCTCCAGGGTCGAGGGCCAGGACCGCAGCACGTCGACCGACTCCACCAGCGGCAGCGCCGCCAGCACCCGCCGCGACAGCGAGCGGGTGTCCACGGCGGCCAGCGCGCCGCCGCGCCGGTCGTCCACCAGGGCGCGCACCTGCTCGGCGTCGGTGCGCTCGGTGCCGGTGACCCGCACCTCCTGCACGCGCAGCCACGGCGAGCCCAGCGCCACCCAGCCGGCCGCGGCGAGCAGCACCGCCAGGACGGCGGCACCCAGGGCCGCGCGCCGGCCGGGGCGCCGGGCCGCCGGGGCCCGGCCGGGGGGCCGGCCGCGGTGGGC
>NZ_JBJLSG010000220.1:0-6419 GCF_050871925.1 Kineococcus gurbantunggutensis | reverse complement strand
TTGCGGTGCAGTAGGTTCCGCGGCTGCGGTGGAAACTCCCTCGCTGCGCTCGGCAGTTTCCG
The DNA here is from genome assembly GCF_050871925.1 of Kineococcus gurbantunggutensis. Classification (NCBI taxonomy): domain Bacteria; kingdom Bacillati; phylum Actinomycetota; class Actinomycetes; order Kineosporiales; family Kineosporiaceae; genus Kineococcus; species Kineococcus gurbantunggutensis. Next base: position 6,357 of record NZ_JBJLSG010000220.1, on the reverse strand, counting down.
AGGGTTGTAGGCGTGCACCACCTCGCTGCGCTCGCCGGTGCACGCGGAAGTTCACTCGCTCCGCTGCGCGGAACGAGCGGCGCAGGAGATGAACTACCCGGGCACTGCGCGCCCAGAGCGGTAGCCGAAGCAGCGAGCCTGCAGACCCAGGGACCCTGGGACCCAGGGACCCAGGGACCGGAGACACCTACGCCCACCAACCCTCACCACGAGCTGCCGGGTTCTCCGCCGCTCCCGGTGCAGCTCAGCACACCGAAGGCACCGGCCACGCCCCCACCCTGGTGCACCAGCAGCAGGGTGGGGGCGCCTTCCATGATCCGCGGTACTCCGTGAGGCCGGCCAGCTCAGTGCAGCGAACGCACCCGCACCAGAGCCGAGGCCACCCGCGCCAACCCGGCATCATCGGTGACCAGCACCGCCCCGTGGTGCACCGCGGTCGCCGCGATCAACAGGTCCCGGAAGTCCTTCTTCGGCTCACGCCCCGAAGCCAGCGAGAGCGCCGCCACCGAGGAGAACGCCGCCACCACCCCCGCATCCACCGGCAACGGCCGGTACCGCGTGACCAACCACGCCAGCTGCGCCGCCCGCTGGGCGTGCTTGAGCGGATCACCCACGGCCAGCGCCACACCCAAGCGCACCTCCGCCTCGGTCACGACCGAGACCCCCACCGCGTCCTGGGCCCCGATGCCCGCGAAACGCGTACCGGGAGCCGCCTGAGCGATCGTGATCACCGCGTTGGTGTCCAGGACCAGGGCGCTCACCGCCCGCAGTCCCCCGCCCCACCGGCGTTCCCCGTGCCACCAGGGCGCGCGCCCTCGATGCGCCCACCGGCAACGCCCGGCACCCACGCCCCGCGCAGCACCTGCTCGATCACCGCCGCCTGCCGCTCATCGATGCGGTAGCCGTGCTCCTTAGCCCACGCCCGCACCGCGGCCCTGTCCACCTCCCTGTCCACCTCCCCATCCACGGCGCTGCCCACGCCCCCGCGGGGCACCGACCCACCGTCCGTAGCTCCACCGCCGGCATCCCCACCGTCGGCATCGCCGACGGCCTCGTCATCGACGTCCCCACGACCGTTCGGGTGACCGTCCGGGACGGGGCTGGAGACGGGGGCGGAGGTGAGGCCGTCAGCAGCAGGAGCGACTCGCCCACTGCCGGCCTGCTGCCGCTCCCAACGCTCGAAGGGATCGCTCAAAGCGTCCTCGACGAAGCCCTCCAGGTCCGCGCGCAGCTCCTCGGCACCGCCGGACCCGAGGTGGTGCAGAGCACCGACGACCTCATCAGCGGGCACGAACGCGCGCGGGAAGCCGGCCGATCCGCCCACCGGGGTCAGCTCTGCCACCGGCTCATCGCGCTCGGTCACCGTGAAGGACTCCCCCTCCTTCACCCGCCGGATCACCTCGGCGTAGTGGTTGCGCAGGTCGCGCACCGGGATGCTCTGCACAACCTCACTGTAGCCAACGGCTACACACCAGGGAAGGAGGTGGGGAAGCAGAGGGGCCCGCGGACAGGGCCGCGAGCCCGCCCCGCCCCACCCGTGGGCGCTCTGAGCGGTCCGGGCGCTCTGAGCGGTCCGGGCGCTCTGAGCGGTCCGGGCGCTCTGGGGACCCTGAAGCGACACCCACCGGGGATGCAGGCCCTAAAGCGCACGACGCAGCACTCAGGACCGCGCCGTCAGCAGCGATCAGGCCGCGGCGCCGCGAACAGCATCAAGGCCACCGGCCGGCGAGCGTGCCCACACGCCCCCGTACCGCGCCCGCACACGGCCCTGCGCACACGGCCCTGCGCACACGGCCCTGCGCACACGCCCTACGAGCGCCGGCGCGCCCCCACCGCCACCTCCGGCGAGTCCTGCAGCAGCCGCAGGACCGCGACGAGATCCTCGGAGGGCCCGGCACCGCAGGCGACCTGCGCGGTGAGACTGTCGGCGATGTGGCGCACCTTGCGGTTGGTGTGCTGCGACAGCCGCGTCAGCACCTTCCAGGCGGCATCGGCATCGCAGCCCAGCACAAGCATCACCACGCCCACCGCGTGCTGCAGCTGCGGCCGGTGATCCAGCGCGGTGCGCAGCTGCTGCACCTCCTCGCCCAGCGCCCCGGCGCGCGCGGCCACCTGGGCGCGCGCGGACTCCGCCTGCTCCAGGCGCTGCGCGAGCTGGGCGCTCAGCGCCTCAGCGCGCTCGATCGCCGCACAGGCCCGGGCCACTGCCTCGCGACTGTCCTGGACCGCGGTGCTGCTGCGCACGCGGGCCACCGCCAGGTCCTCGGCCAGGGAACGGACCGCTTCACCGACCTCCTGCAGCTGCACCCGCACAGCAGCGCAGTCCTGGCGGGCACCGGCCACCAGCACCGCCACCTGCGCCTGCGCCTGCAGCTGTGGCTCCAGCTGCGGCTCGCCCTGCGGTGCGGGCGTCTTCGTGCACGGCTCCACGCCTGCTCCTCAACCTCTAGGTGCGTCAACCTGCGGGTGCGTCAACCTGCGGGTGCATCAACCTGCGGGTGCATTCAACCCGCGGGTGCATCCTCACGCAGCGCTGGGCGGGTCGTGACGGCTGCAGCACGACCACCGACAGCAGCGCCACGGCCCACCACGACCGGCCACGGCCTGGCTGCCCGTGCGCACCCGGCCTGGCTGCCCGTGCGCACCGGTGCCACGAGCGCGAGCACGGCGCCGGTGTGCACCACCACTCCTGCAGCGCGGGTGGCCCTGCCGGTCGAGCTCGCCTGCGCCCGCCGAGCGCGCCGCTTGATCCAGCAGCACTGGTGCGCCCACCACGACAGCGCCCACCACGACAGCGCCCACCTGCCGCTGGTGCAGCTGGTCATCAGCGAGCTGGTCACCAACGCCGTGCGCCACGGCGCAGGACTTGACCGCGACCCCCCGATCAGCGCGCAGCTGCAGTGCCTCAAAGCGCAGCTGCAGTGCCTCGAAGGCGCCGGGGTGGTGCTCTGCGTCAGCGACGGCTCCAGCCAGGTGCCCACCGTGCAGCCCCCACCCGCCCGCGTGCCCGGCGGACGCGGGGTGCAGCTGGTGGACCTGTTCAGCCAGGAGCGGGGCGTGCACCACCCCCCACCCCGCACCGCGCGGCACCGGCCGAACCGCCCCCGTTCGGCACGCGCTCTAAGGCCGGCTCCTCGCCCTCACCGGTGCGTGCGCGATGCCCGCACCGCTGCGCGCCTGCCGCAATCAGCCACCCGCCCGTGCTCACCCGTCACCGCCAGGCCCGTCACCGCCAGGCCCGTCACCGCCAGGCCCGTCCTGGCGCAACCCATCAGCGCGCAGTCCACTGCGTGCTGCCTGCTCGCTCGAGCAGGCCTGCCCGGTCAGCACCGGCACGGTCAGCACCGGCGCGGGCACGCCCAGGCGCGCGGCCACGGACTGCAGCCGCACCAGCTCACTGCGCTGGGCCAGCCCAGCACCGCGCGCCAGCACCCTGCCCTGCCGATCGCGCAGCTGGGCGGCCTCGGCGCGCAGCCGCACCGCCCGGGCCCGCACCGCCCGCGCCGTGGCCCTGTTCTGCGCCGGGGAGGCGCCCGACCAGCCACCTGAGCGCACCTCGGGTGCAGCGCCGGGTGAGACACCAGGTGACGGGTTGGGTGAAGGGGTGCCCACGGCGTCCTCCAGCAGGGCGTGACGTGCGCCGCCCAGCTGGACGCTCACCGGACAGCATGCCCAGCACCGCTGGGTCCCACACCCACGAACCCGGCCAGTCGTGCCCGGCCAGCCCGCCGCTCGCCTGCCGCGCGTTTGGTGCCGGCAGCAGCGGGAAGGGCGCTGGGCAAGGAGTCCCGGTCAACCACACTGCGCAGCAGCGCCGCACGACAGCGCCGCACGACAGCACCGCGCAGCGGGGGCAGAGGTGAGGACCGGGTGAGGACCAGGTGAGGACGGGCAGCAGCACGGCGAGGAGGAGCGGGTGGGGCAGCCGGTGATGCAGCTGGTCCTGCCGCCACGGCTGTCCTCGGTGCCCACCGCCCGGCACTGGGTCCGGCAGGCCTACCAGCGCTGCTGCCCACCACACACCGAGACCACCGGCGGCACCGAGGACACCGAGACCACCGAGACCACCGAGACCGGTGGCGGCGCAGGGACCACCGGCAGCGCGGGAACCACCGGCAGCGCGGGGACCAGCGAGACCGCGCTGCTGGAGCTGCTGACCACCGAGGCGGTGGCCAACGCCGTCCTGCACGGCGCCGGGCCGGTGATCGTGCAGCTGAGCTGCACCGAGCAGGTGGTGCGCGTGGGCGTCAGCGATGCCAGCGCGGTGCTGCCGGTGGTGCGCCGCAACGGCCCGCGCGTCATCGGCGGTCACGGCATGGCCCTGATCGAGACCCTGGCCAGCCGGTGGGGCGTGCACCCCCGCACCGACACCGGTGAGGACGACGACACCGGTGAGGGCGACGACACCGAGGCGGGCAGCGACACCAGTGCGAGCACCAGTACGGGCAAGACCGTCTGGTTCGAGCTGGGCGCCCGCACCTGAACCACACGCACCCGAACCACCCGCGCCTGAACCTCTCGTGTTCGAGCCGCCCGTGTTCGAACAGGCACCGCGGCACCCGCAGCAGCACCCGCAGCAGCACCCGCAGCAGCACCCGCAGCAGCACCCGCAGCAGCACCCGCAGCAGCACCCGCAGCAGCACCCGCAGCAGCACCCGCAGCGGCACCCGCAGCGGCACCCGCAGCGGCGTCGTGGAGCGGCACCCGCAGCGGCCCCGCAGGACGGCACCCCGAGCGGTCAGTGCAGGTGTTGCTACGTTCAAGCGGTGGGTGCCTCCCCTGATGAAGCCTCCTCCGACGATGCCTGCCCCCTGCAGGTGGCCTCGCGCCAGGAGCAGCTGCACGCACGCGCCCAGGAGCTGCACCGCGCCGGTGAGCAGCTGGCCGCCCGGGAACGCACCGCCCGCGAGGACCGTGGGAACCGTGAGGGTTTGCGGCGGGTGCTGCTGGAGCTGGACGAGCTGGCCGAGCGCATGGACGAGCTGGCCGACGCCTTCGACGAGGTGGCCGGGCAGCGCGATGCGGCCGCCGACGCGCGCGATGCGGCGGCCGACGCGCGCGACAGCGCAGCCCGCGCGGCCGAGCACGCCGCCGGCGGTCAGGACGGCCCAGCCGGCATCGCCCGCCACCACGCCGCGGTGCAGCGCGATGCCGCCCTGGGCGACCGTCTGGAGGCGCGCGATGACCGCCGCCGCGCCGCCGCGCAGCGCGCCGAGGGCGGGCGGGCGCGCCGGCGCGCCGCCGCCGACCGCGACGCCGCCGACCGCGACGCCGCCGACCGCGACGCCGCCGACCGCGACGCCGCCGACCGCGACGCCGCCGACCGCGACGCCGCCGACCGCGAAGACGGCGAGGCCGGGAACCGTGAGCCCGGACAAGAATGAGCCCGGACAGAAGCACTCGTCCGCGTCACCGAGGTCACCGAGGTCACCGAGGTCAGCGAGGTCAGCGCTGAGGCGGCTTCCTCAAGCACCGTGTGGGCCAGCACGTCGGTGAGGGCGTGTGCCACACGGCCGCACCCCGCTGGGCCCTGCCCGTCGTGCTGCGCGGCCCTTGAAGGCCGGGGGATCGGCCCCCGCCCGGGAGTCGAGGTCTCCGAGCGGGGGCCGATGGTGATCGCGTACCCCACGGTCCTAGCAGTTACACCTGCGACTTAGGACGAGACCGCTCTGGGTGCGCAGCCGTCACACACGCAGGAAAAGCGGTTCCCCCGGCGTAGCCGAGGAGTCGGCGTAGCCTCGACCGCGGGGGAGGCGAGCACATGAACGAACGCGTGCCGCACACGCAGCCGGCGGTGAACGAAGCGGTGAGCCAGGCAGTGAGCCAGGCAGTGAGCCAGGCAGTGAGCCAGGCCGCGCTCGAGGACCTGTGGCGCCAGGTCAGCGTGCACCGCGCCGTGCTGCAGGCCCAGCACGCCCACGCCGCAGCCCGAGCGCTGCTGGCCCTGAGCGCGGCCACCCGCAGCGCGTGCGCGCAGCAGGTGCGCCACAGCGCCCGGCTGCGCGAGCGCTCGGTGCTGGCGCGCCTGGAGGAGCAGGTGCGCTTCCTGGAACACGACCTGGAGCAGGATCTGGAGCAGGACCCGGAGCAGGACTGGCACCGGGAGCTGTGAGCACCACCACCAGCGCGTGATGAGAACGCGTGCGGGAACGTGAGCACGGCGGGGGCAGCGACCGGCAGCAGGGCCGCCAGCAGAGCCGCCAGCGCGCTCTCAGGCGTGCGGTGCCGGTGCGGGCCGGCCCAGCAGGTAGCCCTGCGCGTGGGTGCAGCCCAACGCGCGCAGCAGCTCCAGGGCCGCCGGGCTCTCCACCCCCTCCACCACCGCGGTGCGCTGCAGGTCCCGGCTCATCGCGATCA
>NZ_JBJLSG010000219.1:0-6427 GCF_050871925.1 Kineococcus gurbantunggutensis | reverse complement strand
GGGGGGGCGCCGAGCCGGCCGTCACCACCTGAAGCACGGCGGCGCGGGCGAGTTGATCGGCTACACGGTCCCGGACGTCCGCCGCCTGCTCACCAAGCTAGCGTTGGCCGCTGAGCACACCGCCGAGCACGTCTGGCAGTGGTCCACCTGGCGACGCAGGCGCCAGCACCAGGCACGCATGTGCCACTACCGACGGCGGGCACGTCCCACCGTAAGTGCCGTTGCAGTAGTAAGCACCCTTGTGCTCATTGCTCGCCGACTCCTCCAGGTAGTGTTAAAAATCAAAAGTTTCATGTTCAGTTCGTTTAAGGCTTCGTCGCCGCAATGAGCGTGCACGAACCCGCAAGTCCAAAGCAGCACGACAACCTGTTGCGTGACCCCTGCCATGAGTAACATTCCACGAGCCGCATAGACGCGGATCGTGAGGAGGGGCGACCATGAGTCAGCTGTTCCGATTCGTCAGCCTGCGTGGCCCTGCCGCGCTGAGCGCCGCAACACAGAACCTGCTAGTGCCAGTGAGCGGTGAGCCCGCCGATGACTTCACCCTCGACCAGGCGCTCACCCGGGTCGTCGACGCGCTGGCGCGACTTCAGTTTCGTGCCGATGCCGACAGCCTCATCGAGCTGGCGGCCGACGCCTTCCCCCGGCCGCAGCCGGGCGAGGACGATGCGCCGACCCTGGCCACAGCCCGCGCAAAGGCCGAGCAGGTGATCATCAGAATCGCCGCGGGCGGCACCTCGGCAACGGCAGCTGAGGCCGACGCGGCCACCATGCACGTCCTGACCGCCGAGGTCATCGACCGGGCGCAAGCTGGCCGATTTAATGAGGTGCCCGCTGCTGACCAGCGTGAAGAGGTGCACGCCTTTCTCACCCGCGCAGTGCTGACCGTTGCCGCCACCGCGCGCAGCACTGCCCCTTTGACGGCCAGCCTCAAACAGTCCACCTTGCGGAAAGCTCTGACTAATGACGTTGCGGCCGCTGAGGCACGCGTGGCCCTGGTTCGTAAAGGGCTTGACGTGGTCACCGCATGGGTTGCTGCAGGTACCGATGCCGTGCGCCCAAACGCTGATAGTGAGGTGGTCGCCCTACTGAGCGAGCTCGGCCAGGTCGTTCGCGACCCTGTACTCCGTCTGCCAGACATGACGACAACCGTAGAAGTGCTCGACAAAGAGTTAGCCCGAGCGACGGAAGCGCTGGCCGCCGCCGGCGGGACGCCGCAGGGATGGCCTGCCAAGCAGCTGCCCGCTTCTGGCGCCGTGGTTGACCCAGTACCAGAGGAGCCGTTGCCGCTGCGCTGGGGCGTCGGCGACCTGCTCCTTGCCGAGATCAAGCGTACCGAGTACGCCTACGGTGACATCGCCCACATCGAGAACGTGCTCAGCGGAGAACGTCGTGCCCGCACCTTCCGGCGCACCACGACCACGCACGCCGAACTCATCACGCTGGTCGAGAACGAGACCACGACCGAGACCGACACCCAGTCGACCAAGCGCTTCGAGCTGGAGGAGGCGTGCAAAGCCAGCTTGAACGACACACTGGCGTGGAACGCCGGCGCTGCAGTCTCTGCCACATACGGGCCAGTCAGCGCTCAGGCGTCATTTGGAACCTCCCAAACGACTGCCCGCGAGTTATCACATGAGCAGTCGTCTACGTTCGCTCAGGAGGTCGTCGCCAAGGCGTCCCAGAAGGTGCGCGCACTGAGCTCCACCCAGGAGCGGCGGGCAAGCACTGTCGTGGTCGACGACTCCACCTTGCACGAGGTGGACAACCAGGCACCCGGCGCAGACCACGTCATCGGCATCTATCGGTGGGTCGACAAGCTTCAGCACCTGCGCCTGTTGGACTACGGTACCCGGTTGATGCTGCGAGTGACGGTCCCCGAGCCGGGAGCCCATCTTCGGTGGCTGGCGCGTCGGCGGCTTAATGCCAGCGGCCGTCCCCAATTGCCGCTGATTACAAGCAACGGCGTAACCGTTCCGCTTTCGCCTGAAGACATTACGCCGGAAAATTATTTGGCGTGGGTTGCCTTGTACGGGGCGACGGACGTCAATCCAGCGCCAGCGCGCTACCGCACTGAGACGGCCGGCTTGTCAGTCGACCCGTCACAGTCTGAAGTTAGAGGCGAGTGGGTTACGCGAACCGATACCAGCATTATTGTTCCGGCGGGATACCGCGCTATCCAAGCGCGGGGATCCCTAGTGGCAATTCATGATGTGAAAATGTCTCCAATCCTTCCGTCGCTGCACGCCCGACTGGCAATCGGTGCTGTCCCTATCAATCTTACTGCCCAAGCCGGCCGCCCTGAAATTGGAACGCCGTTGATGGTGTCGTTCGCCCAGCCCTTGTGGCGTCAGCCGACGACGGTGTCTTCGCTGGACGTCACCGCGCCTGGCGCGAAGGTGCCGATCGCCTTTCTGCTCGGCAATACGACCGGTTTTGCACTCACGGTGGAAGTCGTATTTGAGCGCACCGGGGCAGCGTTGTCCGAGTGGCAGTTCGATACTTGGTCCAAGATTATGAAAGCTTACCAAGCTCAGCTCACAACATTTGACGACGCTGCCACTCGTAGTGCTCTGTCCGCCACTGTCATCGAGGGTCGTAACCCGCTTCGCAATCGCGCGCTCGAACGTGCCGAGCTGGCGCGCTCGCTCGCCGAAATGCTCGGTGGCGGGGCTGGCGCACTCGATGTCATCGCCGACGAGGGTCAGGAAATTCCCAAGATCCGCCTCGGGCAGATCGCGGCGCTGGAACGCCAGGTCACTAACTTTGGAACGGCGTTCGAGTGGGAGCACGCCCAGTGGAAGGCGCTGGACTACTTCTGGGCGCCGCAAGACACCTGGGACGACCTGATCAGCCTGCAAGATGCAGACGATGATCACCGTGCCTTCCTGGCCGCCGGTGCTGCAGAAGTCACTGTTCCGGTACGGCCAGGGTTCGCAACCAGTGTGATGTACCGGCTGTGGACAGGCACCGACTGGCCTAGCGACCGGGCGCCGCTTCCCGATGACGCCCATGTTAAGGGGCTAGCAGCCGACGTTGCCACCTCATCTGCTGGTGCCCCACAGCGTGGGACACCGGTGCCGAACTCGGACTGGATCGAGCGGACACCAACGGACCTGGTGGTGCTGCAGCAGAAGGGCACGTTGGACTGGAACCCCGACGAGACGACCGAGCCCGACGAGACGACCGAGCCCGACGAGACGACCGAGCCCGACGAGACGACCGAGCCCGACGAGACGACCGAGCCCGACGAGACGACCGAGCCCGACGAGACGACCGAGCCCAGCGGGCCTCGTCCTCGACAGACACGAAGGCCTAGCGAATCCCGACAGGCCGGCCGTGTCCGTGGCTGAGCACATCAGGGTCGGGAAAGAAATCCTGGCCCGGTCGCAGTTCTCGACCCCGATCGGCTGGGCACTGGATGCCTATGAGGAAGTCGGCGACCAAGCATGGTTGATACTGAACCCGAAGGTGCGGGCAGGCCCTTCCATCGCGATGCACCTCCCTGAGGATCAGAACAGCGTTATTACTGTGACTACCAACGTGCTCGACGTGGCGATCGCCGTCGACGCCCAGAACCTCGACGACGCTCCGGAGATGGACCTCAGATACGGGCGCTTGCCGACGTCGGCCGTTGCCTTGGACAAGAAGTTGACCGAACTGCACGGGCGCTCCGACGACGAAGCGGCGCGCCTGTTGCTAGCTGCCGCTGCTCAACTCCTGCGACGCATCGAGAAGGTGCGCGACACCTGGCGCGCTCGCTGCGAGGCGGTGGCCGGCGCAGTGCTCGATGTGGAGCTAGTGGCCAACGAGCTGTACGCCGGCTACCTACACGACAACCGCGCGATCGCCGTGAGCGAGCGGGCGCGCTACCTTTCTCCTGGAAGGGTCCCGGCGCCACGGGTCAACACTAAAGACCACGATGGATTGGTGGCGGCGCTGTCTCAGGTTGCGGCGCTACGAGCCGAGGTAAAGCTTGACCAGATCCGCCGCGTTGCGGCTCTGCGGACCGCTGTAAGCGTCGTCGTCGGGGCGGCTGCTGTGGTGATGGCTCTGCAGCGGGGGGTCATCTACCCCGATCGGCAGGAGCTGTCACAACTTGCGCTAGCGGCCAAGATCAGGAATGACGGCACCGCAGCGGAGGCGGAGGCGACCGCCGCGTACCTCGTCGGGCTGCGCGAAGCCGCTACGTCTTACCCCATCGTGACGGTCGCCGGTCCTCTCCAGCTCACAGCGCGCAACAGCCCTCAGTGGGCCGCTGAACTCGATCGGCTCCTGCGCACGTGTGAGGAGTCCATCGACGAGCTATTGCGGGAGGGTGCCGCGGCCTCGACCATGCCCACGAAGCCGGAGGTCGATGCCCTGACCCCCGCTGGGCTCGCGCGTCGAGCCGCCGGCGCAGGGAGAGTCACCGCATGGAAGCTGCCGTTCTTCATCGACCGTGCTATCGGCGTGCTGCCTCCTCGCCTGGCCGAGGACGTGGCCAGCGTGCGCCGGCTGGCCGCTGAACTGGACAGCAGCGGAGCCACCAAGAGCGCACTGGCCTTCGCCGGCATGGACCTCGCAATGCTCGGGGTCGCTGCGGCTGGTCCGATTGGGATCGGCCTAGCCATGGTCTGGGGGTTGGTGGAGCTCGGAGTCGACCTGGCTGAGTACGAGCAGCTGCAAAAGCTATTCCATGCCACGCTGGACCCGACCCTTCTGCTGCTCGACGTCGAGCACGGCCCCGCCAGCGCGCTTGCGGTCGTGTTGGATCTCGTCGGAGTGCTGATCCCATGACCCCGCCACGGAGCAGGGCAGTGACCGCAGTGGCCGAGGGCGTCGACGCGATCGCCGCCAAAGGTAACGCCGCAGCGACGCGGGAGCTGGTGACTGCGCAGAGAGCGGAGGAGTTGACCCGCCGGGTGGGACTTGCCCCGCTCTCCTCCGCGGAGATCACCGATCGTGCCGCCCGCGCAGCTCGCGCAGCCGACGACTTTGATTTGATCGAACGAATGATCCGGATACGAGGAGCGCTGGGTGGTGCGACGCTGAAGACGCTGCGAGAGCTGATGACGGTCCGCGTGCTACGTGCTCCCGCATTGGAGCGGCTTTCGGTGGTGTCGCGGGCAGTCGTCGAGGCCGAGGTGTTCCGATTGCTGGAGTCGCTGTTGGACCGCCTTGCCAAGGACCCACAGCTGCTTCAGTCCGTGCGACAGGGCACCAAGGTGTTCCGAGGAACCCCCATTCTTGTGGCGGGGGTGATCCGCGAAGTCTTCGGATGCACTCTGCCGGTGATCGAGCGACGAGTAAGGCTGCTGCGCATCAAAGCTGCAGGTGAGCGCCTGACCAACCCGTTGATCCCCGCCGACGTCATCGACTCTCACCTGCTGGGGGCAGTCGAGATGCCGACCCTGAAACGCCAAGGTCAGCGAGAGATCAAGCTCGGCACTGACCGGCTCGTTGGTACGGGCGTTCGAAAGCCACAGACCATCGAGGAAAAGCTACCCGATGGTAGTGTTATCAAGCTGCGAGTGGAGGGCACGCTGAACGTCAAGCTGGCTGTAGAGGTCAAGGGGCAAACTACGGCCAGCGGGGGTATACGGCAGATACTCGCCCTGCAGGCGCGCGGGGGGGACCCTGGATACGTAATTATAGGCAAGAAGCTGTGGCTGGTGCAATACGACCGGCGCACTGTGGAGCACTTCGTGGTAGCACCAGAAGGCGATGAGCTGAGGAAGGCCGCCCGGTATGCGGCCTCACTGCGTGGGGACGGCATGTCGATCACGGTGCTGGCCATCCCAGCGGCCGTCGACAAGCAGATCGTCGGCGCAGCGAAGCTTCTGGTCGACGCAACAGTGACGGCCGCAGCAACCCGCGTCACGCCCTGAATGCACATCGGCGCGGAGGTGAAACGATGAGTCTCCGCGCCGTGCCAAAATCGATGTTCCAGGCACCGACGGCGTCACATGCGCCAGTGGCGGTGTCAGGCAGCAGTACGGCAGCGTAGCTGCGAGCCGGTTATGAGGAAAAAGTGAGCCCGTTTCAGACCATGTCTCATGTGGTGAGTTTCTTGTAGCAGGTGAGGGTGGGGGCCAGGGTAAGGAAGGCGGCGTACAAGCTCGGGCGGCGTTCGTACCGAGGTGCCAAGCGGCGGTAGCCGGAGAGCCAGGACAGGGAGCGCTCGACGACCCAGCGGTGCCGCCCCAGGCGCTGGCTGGTGTCCACGCCGCGGCGGGCGATGCGCGGGACGATGCTGCGCCGGCGCAGCCAGGCGCGCAGGTGCGGGTAGTCGTGAAGTGACCCCCGTCAGGCGGACGCCTGATTGCGTGTCATGTGCTGATCTTCATAGTCGACGGGGCTGAGGTTACCCAGCCGAGAGTGACGACGCCGAGTGTTGTAGAAGCCTTCCAGGTAGGAGAAGACTTCCATCTCCATCTCCATCTCC
>NZ_JBJLSG010000218.1:0-6430 GCF_050871925.1 Kineococcus gurbantunggutensis | reverse complement strand
TGCCGTACCTGCTGAAGTAGCGGGCCACCTCCCCGCCGCCCATGGAGAAGCCCACCAGGGTGACGTCGGTGAGGTCCAGCTCGGTCAGCAGGGTGTGCAGGTCCTCGGTGAGGGTGTCGTAGTCGTAACCGCCGCGGGGCTTGTCGCTGCGGCCGAAGCCGCGGCGGTCGTAGGTGACCACGCGGTAGCCGGCCTCGGCCAGGACGGGCACCTGCTGCGACCAGGAGGCCCCCGACAGCGGCCAGCCGTGGACCAGCACGACCGGGCGGCCGGGACCGCCGGTGTCGTCCACGTGCAGGTTCGTGTTCCGGAACAGCCCGTGGTGGGCGGTGATCTCCGTCATGACTCTCCTTCGGAGCGGGAGCTGTCGTGGTTCGGTCTGGGGCCGAGCACCGGTTGGGTGTTCAACCACTTCGACGATCCTGGCGTATCCGTCGGGGACCGCCTCTCGAGAAGGCTCCAGCGCGTCCAGGTTGCGCCGTTCGGGGTGAGGCGCAGAGCCCTGCGTCATCGCGGCGTTGCTCGCGGTCGCCGCAGCTGGTGACAACGCTGGGCCGAACGCTGGGCCGAACGCTCGCCAAGGGCACCCGCACGTGCAGGGCGCGGTGATCGCGCCGGCGCGGACCTGGATCGGGGTCAGGAGATGCGGCCGGGTCCGGCCTCGGCGGGGCGGGGGCGGTCCTGCGGGTGCACGCGCACGGCCAAGATCGCGCAGTCGTCCTCGGGTGCCTGACCGACCAGTTCGGTGACCAAGCGGTCCAGCAGCTCCTGCAGGGTTAACCCCGAGCAGGCTGACAGGACCCGGCGCAGGTCCGCGATGCCCTCCTCCAGGGAGCGCCCGCGGTGCTCGATGAGCCCGTCGGTGTACAGCACCAGCGTGGCCCCCGGGGGCAGCACGTGGGTGTGGTGGGTGCGTGTCGCACCGGGCAGCAGCCCGACGAGCAGTTCCGGTGCGCGCTGCAGGACCTCGGTGGAGCCGTCGGGCAGCAGCAGCAGGGGCGGGGGGTGCCCGGCGTTGGTCCAGCGCAGCCGGCGCGCCCCCGCTGCGGCGCCGGCGCCGGCATCGTCCTGCGGGTCCTGCTCGATGCGGGCCAGGACCAAGGTGGCCAGGGTGTCCATGTGCAGCCCGGCGATGGCCCGGTCCAGCCGGGCGACCACCTCGGTGGGCGGTTCCTCGCGGTCGAAGGCGAAGGCGCGCAGCAGCCCGCGCAGCTGGCCCATGCGCGCGGCCGCGGCCATGTCGTGGCCGCTGACGTCGCCGATGACCAGCGTGGTGGCCCCGCCGGGCAGCACGATCGCGTCGTACCAGTCCCCGCCCACGTGCTCGCCGGTGGCGGCCGGCACGTAGCGTGCCCGCAGCTCCAGGTGGTCCGGCTCGGGCAGCTGGGTGAGCAGCGAGCGCTGCAGGACCTCCGCGGCGCTGCGCCGCTCGGCCAGCAGCTGCGCGCGCTGCACGGCCTGACCGGTGTAGCGCGCCAGCGCGGCCAGCGCCGCCTGCTGCTCGGCGGGCAGCTCGTGGGGACGCTCCCAGTACAGGAAGACCGCCCCGAGCACGTCCATGCCGTCCGGGCCACCAGGACCGCTCGGGCTGCCGGGGCCGGCGGCCAGCAGGGGAAGGTTGGCGCTGGCGCCCATCACCGGCACCGGCGCGTGCCGGGTGACGGCCGGGTGCGCGGCCAGCAGCGCGGTGGAGTCGGGGTAGAACACCGCCTGCCGGGTGCGAACGGCCAGGGCCAGGGGGGCGTCCTCGTGCCAGTCGACGCGCGACCACGACGCCTCGGTGGTGGCCGGCATGCGCGCCATGGACACGAAGTCCAGCCGGGTGCGGGCGTGATCGGCCAGCAGCAGCCCGCCGCCGGCCGCGCCCAGCTCGGCGCACACCACCTCGGTGATGGTGGCGGCGACGTCGGCGACGGTGGTGGTGGCCGTCAGCGCCTCGCTCAGGCTCAGCAGCAGGCTGCCGAAGCGGCGGGCCTGCTCGGCCTGCTCGGCCTGCCGGCTGGCCTGCTCCTGCTGCTGGCGCGCCCGCTCGGCCTCGGCGCGGGCGGCTTCGCGCTCGCGGGCGGCCAGCACCTGCTGAGTGACGTCGCTCTGCACGCTGACCCGGTGGGTCAAGCTGCCCTGGGCGTCGAAGACCGGGGAGATGACCAGGTGGTTGTAGAAGGCGGTGCCGTCGTGGCGGTAGTTCAGCACCGTGGCGCTGACCGTCTCGGCGTTGGCGATGCCCGCGCGCAGGTGCGCCACGACGCCGGGGTCGGTGTCCGGGCCCTGCAGGAAGCGGCAGTTGCGCCCCAGCGCCTCGGCGGCGGTGTAGCCGGTGAGCTGCTCGAAGCTGGGCGAGACCCAGATCAGCGGGTCGTCCTCACCGTCGGGGTTCTCGGCGGTGGGGCCGGTGCGGGTGGGGTCGCTGATGGCCATGGCCAGGCCGCTGGCCAGCACCGAGCGCTGCGCGCGACCGGCCGCGGCCGAGGCCTGCACCTCGGCCACGGCCTGGGGGAAGCGCAGCGGCATCAGCACCAGCAGAGAGCGGGCCCGCAACGGCTCGGGCGCATCGCGCAGCGGCATGCCGATCGCCCACAGCGCCTCGCGCGCGGCGGTGGCCTGCGAGCGCAGGGCGGCGCTGACCTGCCGGCCGGAGCCGGGCTCGCCGGCGGCGATGCGGGCTAGGGGGGTGCTGCTGGCGCCCAGCGCGCCGCCGGAGGTGACCTGCAGCCCGGCCGCGCGCGACCAGTCCTCCAGGTCGGCGGGCAGGGGAAGGTCGGGGGCCAGCTGGCGGGCAAGGTCGTTGACGAAGACGACCTGGCTGGAGGCGGTGTCGACCAGCAGCACCGCGGCGGGGTAGTCGTGCACCACGCTGGGCAGCGCTTCGGGTGGCACCGTGTGAGCGGCCGGTCCCGGGCCCACCGGCCCACCCGCTGCGGTGTCGTCCCGTGCTTGCCTGCTCCCGGCTTGCCTGCTCCCGGCTTGCCTGCTCCCGGCTTTACTGCTCGCCCTCTCGGGCATCGAGCGGTTGCTGATCGCGGGCTGCTCGCCATCAGGGGTGGCCGCCTCGCGCGCTCGATTACTCACCGGCGCAGGATACGAGCGGATCCATCCCGGCCCGCGTACAGCACCTTGTCACCGGCCGCACCGTTGGGTCATACCGGTCAGAGCGGCTGCCCGGTGGGCGGCGCTCTTGACGGTCCGGAGCAGGCGTAATGCGGACGAGTTGGAGCAGGCAGTGCCCTCTGCTGGGGCAGGCAGCGTCCCTGCGGGGGGATGGATCCGAGTGATCTGCACCGAGCAGGCAGGGGCAGGAGACGACACGAGGCAGCGCAGCGCACCGCGCGTGCGGCCGGCGCGTGCAAGGCTTGAACGGTGAATGGTCAGGTGAGTACGGGCCAGGTGCACCTGCTGGGGGTGCCGCTGCGGCTGCGCGAGGAGTCCAACGAGCACGCCCAGGACCTGCTGCGAGAACTGGCGCTGGTACAGATCGGGGCCCGGGAGCACCACGCCGGCGATCTGCCGCAGCGGCTGCTGCAGCTCGCCGGGGAGCTGGCAAGCAGCTACGCCCCCTTGCAGCAGCAACCCGTGGCGGCCCTGGACGCCGCCGCTGCCGCCGGTGAGGACTTCACCGACGTCACCTGTACCTTGCCGGTGCACGCCGGCGCCTTCGCCCAGCGCGTCGTGGAGGTGCTGGAGCAGGCCGATGACTTCTGCCGCCGGGAGCAGCTGCTGACCCTGCCCGCCTCGGCGCAGGTGGTGATCTACCGCCGCTGGCTGTTCGGGCAGTTCAGCGGGCAGCTGTCCGGCGCGCCGGCACAGCCTTGGACCACCAGCTGGACCAACAGTGGGACCAATGCTTAGGCGGACAAGCAGGCGAGGCTGCAGGATGGCTAGCGCGGGGAGCAGCAACGTGGCTGGCGCGGGGAGCAGCAGCGTGGCCGGCGCGATGGGCAGCAGGGTGGGTGAGCCGCTGGTGCTGGACCCGCTGGCCAGCACCGTCGCCGCCGCGCGGCGCTACGTGCGCCAGATGCTGCGTCAGGTGAACGCCGCTGAGCTGGAGGAGTCCGCCGAGCTGGGCGTCTCGGAGTTGGTGACCAACGCCGTGCTGCACGCACGCACCGCCTTCAACGTCGATGTGTGGGTGATGCCCTCGGGGCGGGTGCGCATCGGTGTCAGCGATGCCTCGGCCACGCCCCTGCGCCTGCGGCGCCTGGTCCAGGAGGCCGGCACCGGGCGGGGCCTGCGGCTGCTGGAGTCCATCTCCACCGACTGGGGCGTGCAGGCGCTGCCCGCGCACCAAGGCGGCGGTAAGACGGTGTGGTTCGAGCCGAAGCAGGACATGAGCACCGCCGGCTTCGACACCGACGACTGGGCGGCGGAGGTCCACGGGCTGCTGTAGGGGCCTTGACGTGCGAGCCGACCAGGAGCGGGCGTCTTCTGGTGCCAGCTGCGCTTTCCTGAGCCACCTGAAGAGCGACCGGTTCGCAGACGGTGTCCTGCGCAGAACCGGGCGGGTCAGCTCCAACGAGCTGATCACTCACTGGCTGCGGGTCATCCTTGAAGCACGCGGGGCCAGCGACCCGCGGTGGCGAAGGAGCGCTTGGGCCAGGGGCGGCTAACGTGCCTGCTCACCGGTCCAAGCAAGGGCGTTGGTTTTCTGGAAGGTCTTTCCGTGCTGCCTGCACCCGCCCTGCCCGCACCCGCCCTGCCTGCACTCGCCCTGCCTGCACCCGCCCTGCCTTCTCGCCTGCTGCTGCCTCTGCCGTGCCGCAGCAGCGCGCCAGAGCGCACCAGTGCGCCGGGCCCTGCGGGCGTGGGTAGGTCCTGGTGAGCCTGCTCGATGACTTCACCCGGCGGTGGACCTCCACCCTCAGCGGTGGCCCCGCCCTGCTGCCCTCCACGCTGGCGCGGGCGTGCGCCAGCGTGCTCGGCGTCGACGGCGCCGGCATCAGCGTCATGAGCGGCTCCGGCATCCGCCTGCCCCTGGGCGCCAGCGACGACAGCGCCGCCCTGGCCGAGCGCTTGCAGTTCACCATCGGTGAAGGACCCTGCTTGCAGGCCCAGCAGAGCTGCCGGCCTGTGCACGCCGACGCAGCGGCGATGAGCGCGCGCTGGCCCGCTCTGGCACAGGAGTACCTGGAACGCACCCCCTTCCGCTTCGTGCTCAGCCTTCCCCTGCTGCGCTCCAGGGACAGCATCGGCGCGCTGGACCTGTATCGGCGTGCACCCGGCGTGCCGGCACCCGCGATGGGGGCCAGCAGCGTGCAGGCACCCGGGGTGGACGCTGAGCGGTTGACGGCCTCGGCCGCGCCCATCGCCACCGCCATCACCAACATCCTGCTGGGCACGGCACCGCAGGACGTGCCTGAGCAGGTGCAGGTGAGCAGCGCCTCCTGGCTGGACACCCCTTCGGTGATCTCACGTGAGCAGGTGTGGATCGCCATCGGCATGATCAACGTGGCCCTGCGCCTGGACGCCGACGACGCCCTGGCGCTGCTGCGAGCTCACGCCTACGCCAGCGGGCAGCTGCTCGACGAGCTCGTGGACGCGGTCGTCAACCAACGCATCGACCCGGTCTCGTTGAGCACGGGATCGGCCCCGGGGCCGAACGCGCAGGAGTGAACCGCACCCGCCGGTGATGCCGACCCTCACCCTCCAGATCGCTCAGGAGTGAGCGGTTGCGACACAGCTCCTGGGCTCCATGAGCGGCACCGAGCGGCTGCTCCAGCGCCCGTTCGTGCCGTCTGTCAAGGTCCGGGTTCGAGAGGTGGCGTCAAGCAACGCTCAGGCAGGAGCCAGCACCTGCTCGATGCTGATGCGAGCTTCGTGCTCGGCAGGCGGGACCATGCCGAGCCCGCCATGCAGGCGGTGGTGGTTGTGCCAGTCGGCGTTGCCCCATCTCGTGGGAGGTACCCCCATCCACCACCGCGATCTCCACGTCGTCGATGCCACGCCAGGGACCCTCGTGAGCGGGCAGGTGCGGATTGCGGATGCACTCGGCCTTGAAGAGGAAGTTGGGTCTGCTGCATGATCCGGTGACAGCCTGACCTGCCCCGCCCCATGCGCTGGCGTTTACCGGCGTGATCGCCAGGGGGGCGAGGACTCGCAACCGATCGCCCGGAGCCGCCCGGAGCCGGGCATGTGCTCACGCCCGGCGCAGCAGCACCAGGGTCGTGTCGTCCCCGGCAGCGCCGGGCACGGCGCTCAGCAACCGGTCAGCCAGCGCCGATACCTGAGGGCCGGGCTGGCTCAGCAGTTCAGCCGCGGTGCTGGTCGCCGCCCGGGCGAGCACGTCCATGCTCTCCTGCAAGCTGACCCCGCGGCGCTCCACGAGGCCGTCGCTGTAGAGCAGCAGCAGCGCGTCCGCGGGCAGCGGCAGGCGCACCGTCTCGGCGTCCAGGCCGGTGGTGGGGCCGAACCCCAGCCCGAGCATCGGGCGCGGGGG
>NZ_JBJLSG010000217.1:0-6489 GCF_050871925.1 Kineococcus gurbantunggutensis | reverse complement strand
TCGCCCGGGCCCTGGCGCTGCTGCCCACCCGCGACGACGAGCGCTCCGTCGTGCTCGCGGGCCTCGACCCCGCCCCCCGCGGGCCGGTCGTGGTGGCTGCCGCCGCGGCGGTGGCCGAGGCGGGCGCCGGCGCCCGCGGGAGACGACGAGGAGGGACGACGACGTGCCACCCACCCCCACCCCCCGGGCCCGGCCCAGCAGGCGCTCCCTGCTCGCCGCCGGTGCCGGTGCCCTCGCGCTGGGGGCCGCCGGCTGCGGCTCCGCCGCGGGCACCTCCGGGCGCCAGGAGGTCCGCTTCTTCCAGAACAAGCCCGAGGTCATCGAGTACTTCGGCACCCTGCTGCAGGAGTTCAACGCCTCGCAGGGCGGCGTCCTGGCCGTGCACGACTCCTCCCAGACGGCGCTCGTGCCGCAGTTCGTGCGCGGCGCCCCGCCGGACCTGGCGGCGTGGAACTACACCCTGGAGGTGGGGCAGTACGTCTCCACCGGCGTGCTGACGGACCTGTCCGACCTGCCCGAGGCGCAGCGCGTGGACCCGCAGTACCAGGAGCTCGTCGACCAGTTCGCCACCAACGAGGGGCAGACCAACGTGCTGCCGTACTCGGTGGCCGCCGCCGGCGTCATCTACAACCAGCGCCTGTTCGAGGAGAACGGCGTGGAGGTCCCGCAGACGTGGAGCGCGCTGGTGGAGGCCTGCGAGACCTTCCGCGCCGCCGGGGTGACCCCCCTCTACAGCACCTACCAGGAGGTGTGGACCCTCTCGCAGGGCCTGTTCGACTACTGCACCGGCAGCGCCGTGGACGTCGCGGGGTTCTTCCGCGACCTGCGCGCCCTGGGTCCCGACGCCGGCCCGGACGCGGAGGTCTCCTTCTCGGAGGTCTTCGCCGAACCGGTGGAGAAGATGCTCCAGCTGGCCTCCTACTCCAACCCGGACGCGGCCAGCCGCGCCTACGCCGACGGCAACCTCGCCTTCGGCCGCGGCGAGGCGGCCATGTACCTGCAGGGCCCCTGGGCGCTGGGCGAGATCGCCAAGGTCGACCCCGACCTGCCGCTGGGCACCTTCCCGCTGCCCATGACCGAGGAGCCCGGGCAGGCGGCCGCGCGCGTCAACCTCGACCTGGCGCTGTGGATCCCCACCGCCTCCGGGCACCAGGACGCCGCGCGCACCCTGCTGCAGTGGCTCATGGGCCCGGAGGTCATCGCCCGCTACAACGCCGACAACCTGGCCACCTCCCCGCTGCTGGAGGCCGAGCCGCTGCGCGACCCGCGGCTGGTGGGCCTGCAGCCCGCGCTGGACGCCGGGCGCATCTACCAGGGCGCCAACACCTACATCCCGCTGACGATCCCCGTCGGCAACTACCTGCAGGAGGCCGTGCGCTCCGGGGACGGGGCCGGGCTGCTGCGCCGCATCGACGAGGACTGGGCGCGGCTGGCGGCCCGCTCGGCCGCCTGACCCGCCCGCCGCAGACCGAAGGAGCTCTCGTGGCCACCGTCTCCTCCCCCCGACCGCGCGCCCGCGGGCGCTCCGGCGCCCGCGACGACGTCGCCGTCGTGCCCGGCCGGCCGTCGCGCCGCCGCGTCGACGCCGTCTCCTACCTGTTCCTGCTGCCCGCCGTGGCGCTGTTCACCCTCTTCATCACCGTGCCCGCCCTCGTCGGCGCGGTGGTCAGCCTGACGGACTACGTCGGCTACGGGGAGTGGGAGTTCATCGGCCTGGCCAACTACGCGGTGCTCTTCCGCGACCCCAACGTGCTGCAGGCGTACGGCTTCACCATCGGCTTCTCCGTGGTCACCGTCGTGCTGGTCAACGTGGTCGCGCTCGCGCTGGCGCTGGGGCTCAACGCCCGCATCCACCTCAAGACGGCGCTGCGCGGGGTGTTCTTCATCCCCATGGTCGTCTCCGGCATCGTCATCGCCTTCGTCTTCAACTACCTGTTCTCCACCTCGCTGCCCGCCCTGGCCGGCACCCTGGGCGTCGGGTGGCTGCAGGAGAGCCTCATCGCCAACCCCGACCTGGCCTGGATCGCCGTCGTCCTGGTGACCACCTGGCAGGCGGTGCCCAGCGCGCTGATCATCTACCTCGCCGGGCTGCTCGCGGTGCCCGAGGAGGTCTACGAGGCCGCCGCCCTGGACGGCGCCACCGCGTGGCGGCAGTTCCGCTCGGTGACCCTGCCGCTGGTGGCCGGGTACGTCGTCATCAACACCGTGCTGGGCTTCAAGAACTTCCTCAACGCCTACGACATCATCGTCGGCCTCACCGACGGCGGCCCGGGCACCGCCACCCGCAGCGTGGCGATGACCATCTTCACCGGGTTCACCAACGGCGACTACGCCTACCAGATGGCCAACGCGGTGGTCTTCTTCGTGCTCACCGTCGTCATCTCCGTCCTGCAGCTGCAGATCATCCGCCGCCGAGGAGTGTCGCTCTGATGGCCACCGCCGACCCCGCCACCGTCGCCGCCGCCTCCCGCGGCGCCAAGCCCCGCCGCGAGCTGGAGGTCGTCGGCACGCGCCGGCGCGGCCGCGGCTGGGGCCTGACCGCCCTGCTCGCGCTGGCCTCCCTGACGGTGCTCGTGCCGCTGTACTTCGCCGTCGTCATGGCGTTCAAGACGCCCGAGCAGGCCGTGGCCGGCACCGGCTTCGCCCCGCCGTGGCCGCTGAACTGGGCCAGCTTCGCCGACGCCTGGACGCTCACCGGCTTCGCCCGCGCCTTCGCCGTCTCCGCGCTCGTCAGCGCCGCCAGCGTCGCCGGCTGCCTGGTGCTGGCCTCCTGGGCGTCCTACGCCATCGTGCGCAACTGGGAGCACCGGCTGTTCCGGTACTCCTACGTGTACCTGCTGGCGGCGATGTTCATCCCGTTCCCCGTCGTGGCGCTGCCGCAGGTCAAGCTCACCGCCCTGCTGGGCCTGGACAACCCCGGCGGCGTCGCGCTGCTGCACGTGATGTTCCAGCTGTCCTTCAGCGTGCTGCTGTACTCCGCGTTCCTGCGCTCGATCCCCGCCGAGCTGGAGGAGAGCGCGCGCATCGACGGCGCGAGCACCTGGCAGGTCTTCTGGCGGATCGTCTTCCCGCTGCTGGCCCCGATGAACGCCACCGTGGGCATCTTCGCCTTCCTGGCCAGCTGGAACGACTACATGATGCCCTCGCTCATCACGGCCGACCAGAGCCTGCAGACGATCCCGGTGGTGCAGAAGATCTTCCAGCTCGCCTTCTCCACCGACTACAACGTCGCCTTCGCCTCCTACCTCATGGCGATGGCCCCCACGGTCCTCGTCTACGTCCTGGCCCAGCGCTGGGTGATGTCGGGGGTGACGCGCGGCGCCATCAAGTGAGGCGCGCCCGCACCCCGCCCGCGGCGGGGTGCGGGGCCCTCACGGGCGGTGCGCCACCGCGAAGGTGCGCAGGAACGGGAACGGCGTCCCGTGCGGGCGCGCGGGGTACGCCTCGCGTAGCAGCGCCGCGTACTGCGCGGTGAACTCCTCCGCCTCGGCGGCCGGCAGCGCCGACAGCACCGGGCGCAGGCCCGTGCCGCGCACCCACTGCAGCACCGCGTCCTCGCCGGGCAGGACGTGCAGGTACTCCGTCCGCCACACGTCGGCGACCAGGCCCGCGCCGGCCAGCAGGTCCAGGTAGCCGGCGGGGGTGTCCACGGACTCCTCCCCGCGCAGCACCCCCGCCAGGCGCCCGCGCCACGCCGCCGAGGCGGCCAGCTCGCGCATCAGCCGGTGCGAGGGGGCGCCGAAGTTGCTCGGCACCTGGAACGCCAGCCAGCCCCCGGCCGGCAGCTGCCCGGCCCAGCGGCGCAGCAGCTCCCGGTGCTCGGGCACCCACTGCAGCGCCGCGTTGCTCACCACGACGTCCACGCCGGTGGCGTCGAAGCCCTCGGCGGTGCCGGGGGAGAAGTCCACCCCCGCGCCCGCCGGCGCCCGGCCGAGCATCTGCGCGGAGGGGTCGATGCCCCGCACCCGCGCGCCGGGCCAGCGCCGCGCCAGCGTGGCGGTCAGCTCGCCGGTGCCGCAGCCGACGTCGACGACCACGCCGGGGTCGGTGGCGCCCACCCGGGCCACCAGGTCGTGGAAGGGCCGGCCCCTGTCGCCGGAGAACCGGGTGTACTGCTGCGCGTCCCACTGCACGGCCACGTGCTCCTCCTCGGCGCCGAAGCATCTCGACATCAAGGTACCTGCGGGCGGCGCGGGCGCTCCCGAGGTGCCGAGGGCCGTGCGCCGGTGCACCCTGATGCCGTGAGCGAACCCACCACGGACACCCCCGACCCCGACGGCGACCCCGGTCAGCTGAACCCGCGCGACCTGCGCGGCGTGACCACGGGCGACGGCGCCGCGCAGGACGCCGACGCCACCGACGATCCCGACGGCGACCCCGAGCAGCTCAACCCCCGCGACGACACCTGACGCCCGCCGCCGCAGCACCACCCCCGCACCCGCCCGAGGCCGCGCCGGCCGGGCGGGTGCGCCTGCTCCCGGGGTGCGTGCACGTGGACCGGGCGCGCGCGGTCGGCCGGGTGGGGGCGGGCCCGGGCGGTGACCCGGCCCCCGCGTGGACGCCCCGCGCGCCGGGCGCGTACGGTGGCGCCGTGGCCCGCTGGGAGACCCTGCTCCTTCGCTGCCGCGGCGGGGCCAGCTAGGCCGGTCTCCCCGTCGCGGGACCTCGTCGTGCGTGCCGGCCGAGCACACCCAGGGCCCGCGTCAGAGGAGCGAACAGTGGAGAACACCCAGAAGCCGTCGTCGATGCCGTACCAGCGGTACCGGCCGTTCCACGAGCAGATCACCGTGGACCTGCCCGACCGCACCTGGCCGGGCAAGCGGATCACGAAGGCGCCGCGCTGGTGCGCGGTGGACCTGCGCGACGGCAACCAGGCCCTCATCGACCCGATGAACGCCGAGCGCAAGCTGCGGATGTTCACGCTGCTGGTGGAGATGGGCTACAAGGACATCGAGGTCGGCTTCCCCTCGGCCAGCCAGACCGACTTCGACTTCGTGCGCACCCTGGTCGAGCAGGACCTGATCCCCGACGACGTGCGGATCCAGGTGCTCACCCAGGCCCGCGAGCACCTCATCGAGCGCACCTACGAGTCCCTGCGCGGGGCGAAGCAGGCGATCGTGCACCTGTACAACTCCACCTCGGTGCTGCAGCGGCGCGTGGTCTTCGGCATGGACGAGGACGGCATCGTCGACCTGGCGCTGCAGGGCGCGCGGCTGTGCCGCAAGTACGAGGAGACGATCCCGGGCACGACCGTGTACTACGAGTACTCCCCGGAGTCTTACACGGGCACGGAGCTGGAGTTCGCCCGGCGCATCTGCGACGCGGTGGTGGAGGTCTTCGAGCCCACCCCGGAGCGCAAGGTCATCGTGAACCTGCCGGCCACGGTGGAGATGACCACGCCGAACGTGTACGCGGACTCCATCGAGTGGATGTCGCGCCACCTGGCGCAGCGCGAGAACATCGTCCTGTCGCTGCACCCGCACAACGACCGCGGCACCGGCGTTGCGGCCGCGGAGCTGGGCTACCTGGCCGGGGCCGACCGCATCGAGGGGTGCCTGTTCGGCAACGGCGAGCGCACCGGCAACGTCGACCTGGTCACCCTGGGCCTGAACCTGTTCAGCCAGGGCGTGGACCCCGAGATCGACTTCTCCGACATCGACCGCGTGCGCCGCACGGTGGAGCACTGCAACCAGCTGCCGGTGGGGGAGCGGGTGCCCTACGGCGGCGACCTGGTCTTCACGGCCTTCTCCGGCTCGCACCAGGACGCCATCAAGAAGGGCCTGGAGGTCATGGAGCGCGAGGCGGCCGCCGCCGGGCGCGCCGTGGGCGAGGTGGAGTGGGCGGTGCCGTACCTGCCCATCGACCCCAAGGACGTCGGGCGCAGCTACGAGGCCGTGATCCGGGTCAACTCCCAGTCCGGCAAGGGCGGGGTGGCGTACCTGCTCAAGAGCGAGCACCAGCTGGACCTGCCGCGCCGGCTGCAGATCGAGTTCAGCCGCGTGGTGCAGGAGCGCACCGACGCGCAGGGCGGGGAGGTCTCCGCCGCGGAGATCTTCTCGATCTTCTCCGACGAGTACCTGCCCTCCCCGTCGGGCACCCCGGACTGGGGCCGCTTCGCGCTGCGCGCCACCCGCTCGGTCAGCGAGGTCGACGGCGCGGACGCTCTCGAGGTGGACCTGCTGGACGGCGGCGCCGTGAGCACGGTCGCCGGCACGGGCAACGGCCCCATCGCCGCGTTCTGCGCGGCGCTGGGCGCGCTGGGGACCGGCCCCGTCGACGTGCGGGTGCTCGACTACGCCGAGCACGCCCTGTCCGCCGGCGGCGACGCGCGCGCCGCGGCGTACGTGGAGTGCGCCGTGGGCGACCGCGTCCTGTGGGGCGTGGGCGTGGACGCCAACATCACCACCGCGTCGCTGAAGGCGATCGTCTCGGCCGTCAACCGCGCGCTGCGCTGACCCGCGACCGGTCCCCGGCCGGCACCCGCCGGCC
>NZ_JBJLSG010000216.1:0-6573 GCF_050871925.1 Kineococcus gurbantunggutensis | reverse complement strand
TGGCTGACGTAGTAGTCTTTCCAGAGCCTGCCCGAGGCGGCGTGCCGGGGCCGCCCCGCACGGCGGGGGCCCCCCCGGGGGGGGGCCCCGCGCTCGCGGGGGGCGCTCAGCTGGTAGTGGTCACGTCGTCGAGGTTCTCGCCGTACTCGGTGGCGCACTGCTGGGCGGCGGCCTGGTCCTGGCCGGCGCGCGAGACGCAGTCCAGGAAGTCCTGGCCGCCGTTGTTCGCCAGGAAGTTGCCCAGGGCGATGGTGAAGGCCAGGAAGATCGCGCTGGCGACGACCGCGATGACGCTGGTGACGACACCGGCGATGGCGACCCCGCGGTTGGTGGCCAGGCCCCGCTTGGCGCGGCGCATCCCCACGACGCCGAGGATCAGCCCGATGATCCCCGGGACGATGCCGATCCCGAGCAGCCAGCACAGCAGCAGGCCGATGATGCCGAGGATCAGCGAGGCGAGACCGGCGCCGTTGCGCGGGGAGGCGCCGTAGGGCTGGTCGTAGCCGCCCTGCGGGGCGCCGTACCCGGGCTGCTGCCCGTAGCCCGGCGGCGGTCCGTACTGGTCGTTGCCCGGTGTGGACGACATGGCCTCGCTCCCGTTCGGTGTGCAGGTCGTGCGTGGTCCGCGATCGTCTCAAGCTCCGGCGGGGTCGGCACCCGCAGCGCCCGGGTGCCGACCGGAAGTGATCAGGCCGTGATGCGGCGGTGCACCAGCGGCACCGCGGCGGGCGCGGCCGCACCGACGGCGATGCCCGGCTCGAGCGCCTGCAGCGCCCACGCGAAGCGCTCGGGGGTGTCGGTGTGCAGGGTGGCGATGCGCTGCCCGGCGCGCACGGCCTCGCCGCGCACGGCGTGCAGCTCCACCCCGGCGCCGGCCTGCACGGCCTCCTCGCGGCGGGCGCGGCCGGCGCCCAGGCGCCAGGCGGCCACGCCCACGGCCATGGCGTCGACCTCGGTGAGGTACCCGTCGGCGGTGGCCAGCACGTCGTGGGTGTGCGCGGCCACCGGCAGGGCCGCGTCGGGGTCGCCGCCCTGCGCGGCGACCATGCGGCGCCAGGCGTCCATGGCCCGGCCGTCGGCCAGGGCGTCGGCGGGGTCCACCGCGTCCAGGCCCACGGCGGCGAGCATCTCGCGCGCCAGCACCAGGGTGACCTCCACCAGGTCCGCGGGCCCGCCGCCGGCGAGGACCTCCACGGACTCGCGCACCTCCAGCGCGTTGCCGGCGGTGCGGCCCAGCGGGGTGGACATGTCGGTGACCAGCGCGGTGGTGCGCACCCCGGCGTCGGTGCCCAGCGCCACCATCGCCTCGGCCAGCTCCACCGACTGCGCCAGCTCCTTCATGAACGCCCCGGAACCGGTCTTGACGTCCAGGACGAGCGCGCTGGTGCCCTCGGCGATCTTCTTGCTCATGATGGAGCTGGCGATCAGCGGGATCGCCTCGACGGTACCGGTGACGTCGCGCAGCGCGTAGAGCTTCTTGTCGGCCGGGGCGAGGTCGCCGGTGGCGGCGCAGATCACGGCGCCGACGTCGACGAGCTGCTCGCGGATCTGCGGCAGGGTCAGCGAGGCGCGCCAGCCGGGGATGGACTCCAGCTTGTCCAGCGTGCCGCCGGTGTGGCCCAGGCCCCGCCCGGACAGCTGCGGCACGGCCGCCCCGCACGCGGCGACGAGCGGGGCCAGCGGCAGCGTGACCTTGTCGCCGACGCCGCCGGTGGAGTGCTTGTCGACGCTGGGCCGGGGCAGGTCGGTGAAGTCCAGCCGGGAGCCGGAGGCGATCATCGCGGCGGTCCAGCGGGCGACCTCCGCGCGGGACATGCCGTTGAGGAACACCGCCATCGCCAGGGCGGACATCTGCTCCTCGGCGACCTCCCCGCGCGTGTAGGCGTCGATCACCCAGTCGATCTGCTCGTCCGAGAGGCGGCCGCCGTCGCGCTTGGTGCGGATGACGTCGACGGCGGCGAACTGCTGGGTCACGGGCGGTCCTCTCGGGGGGCCTGGCGGGCGGGGTCGACGAGGTCGTGGGGGCCGAAGGCGTCGGGCAGCACCTCGGTCATGGGCAGCACCCCGCGCGGGGTGTCCACGAGCAGCGACGGGCCGCCGAACTCGAACAGCAGCTGCCGGCAGCGCCCGCACGGCATGAGCACGTTGCCCACGGCGTCGACGCAGGCGAACGCGACCAGGCGCCCGCCGCCGCTCATGCGCAGCTGCCCGACGAGGGTGCACTCCGCGCACAGCGTCACGCCGTAGGAGGCGTTCTCGATGTTCGCCCCCGAAACCACGCGGCCGTCGTCGACGAGGGCGGCCGCGCCCACGGGGAAGCGCGAGTACGGCGAGTACGAGTGCGCCAGCGCCTCGCGGGCGGCGCCGCGCAGGGCGTCGAAGTCGATCTCGGGCACGGGGGTCCTCTCCTGGGTCACGCCGGGTACGGCTCCCCGCTCGCCGCCGGGGCGCGCACGCGCCCGACGAAGCCGGCGACGGCGAACAGCGTCGCCAGGTACGGCAGCGCCGACAGGAAGCTGGCGGGCACCAGCGAGCCGTAGGGCAGCACGCCGACGAGGGTCTGCAGGGCGGCGAAGAAGCCGAACAGCAGCGAGGCCGCCACGGCGCCCTTCGGGGTCCAGCGCCCGAAGATCACCGCGGCCAGGGCGATGAAGCCCTTGCCGGCGGACATGTTCTCGGTGAAGGGGCCGATGGTGCCCACCGACAGGAACGCCCCGCCCAGGCCGGCGATCGCGCCGGCGACGACGACGTTGACGTAGCGGATGCGCAGCACCGGCACGCCCAGGGTGGCGGCGGCCTTGGGGTGCTCGCCCACCGCGCGGGTGCGCAGGCCCCAGCGGGTGCGGAACAGCACCACCTGCAGCGCCACGATGAGCGCGTACATCAGGTACACGACGACGTTCGCCTCGAACAGCAGCGGCCCGAGGACGGGGATGTCGGAGAGCACCGGGACCGGCAGCGGCTGCAGCACGCCGGGGGCGTTGTAGCGCTCGGTGTCGGACTGCATGAGCGCCTTGTAGGCCCAGCCGGTGAAGCCCAGGGCGGCGGCGTTGAGCACCACGCCGAGGATGACCTGGTTGACGCGGTAGCGGATCGCGAAGACCGCCAGCAGCCAGCCCACGAGCGCGCCGGACAGGACCCCGCCGACGACGCCGGCGCCGAGGCTGCCGGCCATCGAGCCGACGAGCGCGGCGGTGAACGCGCCGGTGAGGAGCTGGCCCTCGATGGCGACGTTGACCACGCCGCTGCGCTCGCCGAGCACGCCGGCCAGCGCGCCCAGGACCAGCGGGGTGGCCAGGAACAGCGTCTGGCGCAGCAGGGCCACCACGTCGATGGTGGCGCTCTCCCCGCCGCTCATCGCCCAGCACAGGAACGAGACCACGAAGCAGGCCACCGCCACGCCCACGAGCAGCGGGCCGCGGCGGGCGCGGAAGCCCCTCGCGAGCTGGTACAGGCCCAGCAGCACCACCACGGCGCCGAGCACGACGGCCGTCACCGTGCCCGGCAGGGTCAGGTCGGGCAGCCGCACGGGGGTGCCGCCGCCGAAGGCGAAGGTGGCGTCGCCGGTGCCCGAGCCCAGGCCCCAGCCCAGGACGGTCACCGCGCCCACGAGGACGAGGACCGCGCCGCCGACGACCCGCTGGCGCAGGCCCACGGGCTGCTCGACGACCTCGCGGACGACGACGGCCTCCGGACGCGCCTGCTGCTGAGCGCTCACCTGCTCCACCCCCCGGCCAGCTCGCCGCCCACGCCGCCGCCGCCGGCGCGCAGCCGGAAGACGGCCCGCACCAGGGCGGGCGCGGCGATGAACAGCACGATGAGGGCCTGCAGGACCCCCACGAGGTCCACCGGCACGCCGGTGGCCGACTGCATCTGCACCCCGCCGGCGCGCAGGCCGCCGAACAGCAGCCCGGCCGCGACGACGCCGTAGGGGTTGTTGCGGCCCAGCAGGGCCACGGTGATCGCGTCGAAGCCGATGCTGCCGGCGACGCTGCCGGTGACGCTGCCGCTGACGCCGAGGACCTGCGAGGCGCCGGCCAGGCCGGCCAGGCCGCCCGAGAGGGCCATGGCG
Organism: Kineococcus gurbantunggutensis; assembly: GCF_050871925.1. Lineage (NCBI taxonomy): Bacteria > Bacillati > Actinomycetota > Actinomycetes > Kineosporiales > Kineosporiaceae > Kineococcus > Kineococcus gurbantunggutensis. Next base: position 2,501 of record NZ_JBJLSG010000216.1, on the reverse strand, counting down.
GTGACCTGCAGCCGGCCCACCGACATGCCGGCGGTGCGGGCGGCGTCGGCGTTGGCGCCCACGGCGCGCAGCCGGAAGCCCAGGCGCGAGCGGCTGAAGAGCCAGTGCACGGCCACCGCCGCCAGCACCGCCAGCAGCAGGCCGGCGTGCACGCGCAGCGGGCTGCCCAGCAGCAGCGGCAGGCGGGCGGTGCCGGCGACCTGCTCGGAGATCGCCTGCCCGTACGGCGGGCGCTGGAAGCCGCGGGTGCTCAGCAGGAAGTTCAGCAGGTTCAGCGCGACGTAGTTCAGCATGATCGAGGTGATGACCTCGTGGGCGCCGGTGCGGGCCTTGAGCCAGCCGATGAGCCCGCCCCACAGCACCCCGCCCAGCAGGCCGCCGGCGAGGGCGACGAGCAGGTGCAGCACGACCGGCAGGTCCCAGGCGAAGCCGATCCAGGCGGCGAAGACCGCCCCGAGGATCACCTGGCCCTGGCCGCCGATGTTGAACAGGCCCACCCGGAACGCCAGCGCGACCGCCAGGCCGCCCAGGACCAGCGGCGTGGCGTTGACCAGGGTCTCGGAGATCGGCCCCAGCGCGCCCTTGCCGGACAGGTCCGGGCTGTAGACCGCGCCCTCCAGCAGCGCCAGGTAGGCGTCGCGCACGGCGTACCAGGCGTTGGAGAACGTGTCCCACGGGTAGGTGAAGAAGTAGCCCGCCGCGGCGCGCGTGCGCGCGTCGCCGACGGCGATGAGGACCGCCCCGACGAGCACGGCGCCCACCACGGCGAAGACGGTGACGAGCAGGTTGCCGCGCCGGGCGGGCCGGCGGGGCGCGGAGCCCGCCGGTCCCGCGGGCGGGACGCCCTTCGTCGGTGCCTCGGTGCTCACGCGGTTCCCTCCTGCGGCTGCGCGCCGGCCATGAGCAGGCCCAGGTGCTCGGGGTCGGCGTCGGGGCCGACCTCCCCGGCGACGCGGCCGCGGTACATGACGACGATGCGGTCCGCCAGGGCGCGCACCTCGTCCAGTTCGGTGGAGACGAGTAGGACGGCGGCACCGCGGTCGCGCTCGGCGACGATCCGCTGGTGCACGAACTCCTGGCTGCCGACGTCGACGCCGCGGGTGGGCTGGGCGACCACCAGCAGCTTCAGGGGGCGGGACATCTCCCGGGCCAGCACGACCTTCTGCTGGTTGCCCCCGGACAGGGTGGACACGGCCGCCTGCGGGCTGCCGGCGCGGATGTCGAACTCGGCCACCCGCTCGGCCGCGTTGCGCGCCACGGCGGCGCGGTCCACGGCCGCGCCGGCGGAGTAGGCGGGGGTGTCCACCAGGTCCAGCACGAGGTTCTCGGCGATGCTGAAGGAGCCGACCAGGCCGTCGTGCAGGCGGTCCTCGGGCACGTAGCCCACGCCGCGCTGCAGGACCTGCTTCACGCTCAGGCCGGTGACGTCCTCGCCGGCCACGCGCACGCTGCCGGCGTCGACGCGCTGCAGGCCCACGACGCTGCGGGTCAGCTCGCTCTGCCCGTTGCCGTCGACGCCGGCGATCGCCAGCACCTCGCCGGCGCGCACGGAGAGGCTGACGTCGTCGAGCAGGACGGCGCCGGCGGGGTCGGTGACCCGCACGCCGGCCAGCTCCAGCACGGGCTCTCCCGGGGCGGCCGGGGCCTTGTCCACGACCAGGCGCACGTCGCGCCCGACCATGAGGGCGGCCAGCTCCTCCTGGGAGGCGGTGGGCTCGGCGGTGCCCACCACGCGGCCGCGGCGGATGACGGTGATGCGGTCGGCGACCGCCCGCACCTCGCGCAGCTTGTGGGTGATGAAGACGATGGAGGTGCCGGCGTCGGCGAGCTCGCGCATGACGCGCATGAGGTCGTCGGTCTCGGCGGGGGTGAGCACCGCGGTGGGCTCGTCCAGGACGAGCACCTCCGCCTCGCGCAGCAGCGCCTTGAGGATCTCCACGCGCTGCTGCACGCCGACGGCGAGGTCGGCCACCAGCGCGTCCGGCGGCACGGCCAGGCCGAAGCGCTCGGAGGTCTCCACGACCCGCGCCCGCGCGCGGCGGCGGTCCAGCAGGCCCCCGCCGCGGGTGACCTCCGCGCCCAGGACGATGTTCTCGGTGGCGGTGAAGTCCGGCACCAGCATGAAGTGCTGGTGGACCATGCCGATGCCGGCGGCCATCGCGTCGCCCGGGGAGGAGAACGCCACGGGCTCCCCGTCGACGAGGATCTGCCCCTCGTCGGGCGTGTAGAGCCCGTAGAGCACGTTCATCAGCGTGCTCTTGCCCGCGCCGTTCTCGCCCAGCAGGGCGTGGATCTCCCCGGGCCGGACGGTCAGGTCGATCCCGTCGTTGGCGGTGAAGGAGCCGAAGCGCTTGGTGATGCCCCGGAGTTCCAGCTCCACGTGCGCCTCGTTCCCCTCGTGGCCCGCCTCGTGCGTGCGGTTCGCGTCGTGCGTGCGGTCGGTGTGGTGCGTGTCGTGCGGGTGGCGGGTGCGGCGCGCGCGGCGCGCCCCGCGGCGGGCG